>NZ_PEGF01000003.1 GCF_002742635.1 Caulobacter sp. X
GGAACACGGACTTAGCCGTGTCCATGCCGATACGCACTGGTGTAACCATGTTGCTCTCCTCTCGACTGGCTTGTTGACGCTAAGCGCCATCAAACCGTTGGGATGAGAGGCCGTCCACACCAACACACCGACTCAGCCCTTCAACCAGAGTTCGACGACCCAGCAGTCACCGTCCGGCTCGAACCCGAGAAGCTGTTGGACTGCTGCATGTTCAACGGCCGGATGAGCGGCCCAGAAATCGCGGTCGGTTTTCCATTCGCCGGACAGGCGCATGTCAGCGGGCCGATCAGGTTGCTCGGTCTCAGGCGCTTCCGGCCATTCCAGCTGAGCCAGAAAGATCCGAACGGCTTCCTGGTCGACGCCGGCGGGGGTGGCGTGCGCCTCGGCGATCAACGGATGCTTTTGCCAGAACCAATCGGGCGCCCGCGTGCCCGTGGCGATGAGGGCCGCGCCGTCGGCGTAGAGACGTCTCATCTCGCCGGTCTCGGAATTGACGGTCATCCAGTGGACGGTCTCGGCGGACATGCGGATCTCCTCGAATGGCAAGCTAACGACGGTCTTGAACGGCGCCTAGGGCAGGGGCGGGTACTTCAGGCGCCGCGCGACGGCGTTGTAGGCTGCCTTGGCGCGCGCCATCTCCTCACGCTCCTGCTGCGCCTGGGCCGCGGCCTGGCGCTCGCGAAGCGCCCTTAGAGGCCTGGCCGGACTGCCGTAGTGGAAGCCAACGCGGCCGCCGCAGCCCTCAACGCGGCAAGGGGCCGTCCGGTCGACGAGGCAATAGGTCGGCCCCTTCTGGCGTTGGATCTCGAGGAGATCGACGTGGCCCCAGGCCTTGCACGCGCGGCACGACCAGATCACCCGCTCCTGGGCGTCGATCATACCCGCGACCGTCCACAGATGAGTGTGAAGGTAAGCTGGATTTTTGCCCATTCACCCGCCTCCACCGGCTGCGGCGGGCTTTTGCGACGGAAAGCAGGGCCTTGTCTCCCAGGCGACGGCGCCGCAGCGCTCGCAGCCCCGCCGGAAGGTGTGCGCAAGCGCGCGTATCCCGGTGTGTTCATCGCCGAGGCGTCGCGCGATCAGGCCGGCGATCACCGCCTCGAGGTCAAGCAGGGTCATCTGGGCGCAGCTGTTGCAGTGGAGCTGGATGCTGGCGCCATGCTGTCTGTAGTGGTCCAGGGGTACGCCTGGGTCAAAAGCTTCAGGCATGGGCGAGCGCTCGCGCGCGCGGAAGAGCGCGTTTGGCCAGCATGGCGATGTCTCCGAATGTTCTTTTTCTGTTCTCATCGCGCGCCGTCGCGGAGTCAAGCGCGACAGTAGGGCGCAGCTGGGCGATCCCCGCCGACAAGGCTGTGGTGATCGCGTCCAAGCGGGCGCTATAACGCTGCCTCCGAAGGCTGCTCAAGGGGGCCCGTCATTCGAACCGGCACGCAAGGAAACCCCCTGACGGCCGCCGACCGCGTGCTCGCGGTCGCCCAACTGCCGGCGACGGCGCGCGGCCTGGCCGATCGCCTGCAGGTCAGCCGCCAGGCCGTTGAGCGCATTCTGCGCGCGCTCGTAAGCGACGGGCGCCTGGTCAAAGGCCCTCGAGGACCGGGCGGACACATCTATCACCGGCCTGGCGCGCCGCCCGCTGAGACCGGTCCCGCCCCGGCCGCGCGCGCGCTCCTGGATCTGCTCGCGGCGGATCGCTTCACCCCGCTGAGCGAGCTGCTGCCCAGGCTGGGTGTCGCGAGGACCTATGCGTCGACCTTGGCCAACGAGCTTGCCGATCGAGGGCTGGTCGAGAAAATCCGCCGGTCAGGCAAGCCCTATCTCAGGCTCAAGGTCGACACCCCGGCGGCGGCGGAGCCCACCTATGTCATCGCAGAAGGCAGACGGGCCATCCTTGAGGCCTTGGGGGTCCACGGCGCCCTAAGCACCGCCGAGATCCGTCAGCAAACCGGCCAAGAACGCTGGGCCTCGGCGAAGGTGCCCCTCAAGGTCGAGATGCAGATCCTTCGAAAGCAGGCCCTGATCGAGGCGGTGGACGAGGACACCGGCCGCCCACGCTATCGCCTAACGGAAATGGGGCAGGGCGGCTTGGCGCAATTGGAGCGGCCGAGCTGAGCGTCGTCCGGGCCGCTGGGCCTGTTCGCCTGGCTCAATGACACATCCTTGTCAGGATGGCCGCGCCGCGTTGTATTTTTCCGCGATGAGCCAGAACCAGTCTATGTCGAGGTCGGATAGTCTGGCTGTCTCGGTAATGGCGTCTTCCGCGCGGTTGAAGATCGCGTAGCAGGTCTCGAAGGGATCGTGGCGAGAACTGTAAGCAATGCCGTCGTATCGCGCCGGATGATCGTACAACGCTTTTGCCCAGTCTTGTGCGACGTCATAGGGTACGTCACCGTGAGTGACGGTGGCCGTCGCACCGAGAATTGCCAGGCCCGGCCCGTCCATATGCGCGAGCGTGAGCGGGCGCCCCACCTCTAGCTGGACATAGCCCTTGGACTGCACGAGCGCCATGTCGACCATCCGGCGCCCAGGCGTCCGGAGGAAGGTTTCGACAAATCCGCCGTCCGGGTGTTCAGCCGCGTACAGGGCCCCGAAGCTTGCGTCAGGCGCGTTGAACCGGCTTGTGGGACGGGTGTCGAAGAAGATCGGCTCAAAGGGCTTTGTGTAGAACCGGTGCAGGATCACGCCGCGCTCGAGCGTGATCAGCCTCGCAGTGCGTGAGGAAAGATCCGTCGGCGGTGGCGGCGTCACGCGCTACGAACACCAGACTGCATGGCCGCCTGAACCACCTTCGAGATCTCGCCACGCTTCAATAGGTCGGCGGGCTTGGCGTTCGACAGAAGGTCGTGCGGGTTGACCAGGAAATTGAGCACCGACCATGGACTGCTGAAGCCGAGCGCGGCCTGAACATCTTTCAGTCCACGCAACGGCGTGCCGTCATCACCAAACTGCACGACGGGGAAACGACGCTTCCCGCTGGGTCCCGGGACGGCAAGCAGCGATCCCTCGTTGACCTTCTTGTCGATGGCCTGGCGGCTCACGCCTCTCAGGAGCTTTCGGACGGTCTCGATATCGAACGCGCCGCCAGACTCCTTCAGGTCGAGTTCGGAAAACTCCACGCCCCGCAAAATGGCCCGCGCTTTTGGTCCCGGCTCGAAAGCTTCAGGCTTTAGCCGAGTTTTCGCTAACTTCCCGACCCGAATGGCTTCCGCTCGCGTGCCAGCAGTCGTGAAAATCCTGCTGCCAAACGCGCTCTTCCAAACCTTATATCCTTGGTGGCGCAGCTCTGTCTCGGCGTCTGCGGTCTTCGGAATAACCAGAAGTTCGGTCTGTGGCGGTAAGCTCGCCAACTTAGTAGGGGCCACGACAAACGCGTTGAATTGGCCGAACACGCCAGTGGTGGCGGCGCGCGAAACGCCTTTCGGACGAGGGGCGAGCTTGCTCATTCGGCTAATATGGGCGCAACTGGCTACTTCGGCAACCCGATGCTCGTGTATGGCGAGCTTACTGGTGATAAGACGTTTAGGACCAAGACGCCATGACCGCCGAACAGAACACCGCCATCGTCGAAGCCGCCCGCCAGTTGCTTGCCCAGCTCGCCGCTGCGCGCATACCCGGCGTCACCGACGAGGGCGTTGAGATGCACGCGGTGGACCTTGGCGAGCGCATCGGGCAAATCGCGGGCCTGGCGCTGCTGGTTGGCGCGCCCACAGAGGGGTTCAATTCCTTTGGAATCCTGTACGGACTGGGCGTCGCGATCGGCCAATGGACAGCAGGCGAGGCCGATTATCAGCGGGACGTCATGCTAGATGAGATCAAGAGAGGGATTGTCCACGGCGCCAGTCACCCCTTGCGCGCCGGAGGCCTATAGTCACTGCTTTGAATGCGCGGCAAGGTAGCGGAGAAATAACGTTCGCCTAACCAAGGGCGCTTAAGCCTATGCTATCGGCCAACTCTAGCTGGTGCATCTAATGACCCAACCTGTCGCCTTGTTGAACGCGCTACGAGCGGCGCCCTTGCGGTCAAAGCTGCAGCTTGCATCGCTGGCTATCAGCGCGACGGGCCTTCTCGTCATTCTTGGTTCCGGCGTGGCCTGGGCGATTTGGTCGCGGATCGGCGGGCCGGTCATGCTCTTCGACCCGCGGTTCGATCTTTGCCAGTCAATCGGGATGGCTGGGTTCGTGATGATGGCGCTCGGCGCCTGCGCCTTGGGCCTTGTTCACGGCGATTCCAGCTTTCGGTCTCGCCTTGGCCGTTACGGCGCGATCGCCTTTTGGGCGTCGCTTCTGGCCATGACTGCTCTGCCCCACATGTCGATTGCTGAGCTCACGACGTCCTTGGTCGGTAGAGTTTTGATTTTCGGGCTGGCCGTCGGTGTGCTGGCCAGCGCCGTGACGGTGGCTCTGGATCTCGCGGGCAAATTGTCGCCGAGCAGGCAACCTTCCGTCACGGACTAGCGGAGGGGGCCTCCGAAACTGGCGGGACAGCCAGTTCTGGACTTCGTCCAGCTCTCGGACCGCCCTCTCGACCTCGATCAAGGAGTCACGCAGCGCACATCTGAAATCGCCGAAGCGGGGCGACCTGAGAGGTGTCCAATCTGGCGAACTCGACGTATCGTTGCCCGCCGACGTGAATGGCGGCCATACGACATGGGTGCGGGATGATGGAAGCGGCCAGTGCAGGTTTGAGCGGTCCGCTTCGCGACGCCGTGCAAGATGTTGTTGCGCTCGTCCTGTATGTGATCGAGCGTAACCCCAGCGTTCACATAGACAGGCGTGCTCTGGGCGTCGTTACCGTCGCGGACTTGCTGGAGCAAGAGTGCCCGCCGGTGTCATATGGTTATCCAGACGATGGGGTTGGCGAGGTTAAACGGGCATTCCATCCGGCCCCTTCCAACGCCGGCCGCTTCACCGGAAAGGACGCGCTGCGGGAGCGTCTCACCGCTCCCCTTTTTGTCGGTGAGTATGCAATTTCCGACCTACAGACCGCCGATCGGGTTCACTATGCTCTGGTAGAGTTCGGTTCGACCAACATCCAGGATCTGTTCCGACGGCCGATATCGCCCAATGGTTGGCACCTCGATCCCGAACATCCTGATCAAAAGCCATTCTGGGAGCCTGTCCGCCATGAGAGCGACGGCCGCCCGCAGCCCAGTCGCTTGTTCACTTCAGCGCTTCCGGTCGGCCAACTGGTCGTCAGCATAGCTGACGACGGCTCCGACGAGTGCGTGTCATTCCGCCTTGTCACCGCGACATTGAGTGGGGACACCGGCGTCATTTTTCGGGCTAGAGGGGAGATAGTACGTCCGTCCGAGCAACTGAGTGACGCTGCCATCCAGGACGCGTGCGAACTGATCAGCGATGAACTTGGAGCCCTCTGCTTCGCATTCCTCCGCGAACATCCTTTTGCGCGCACGTTCCGTTACGGCGCTGCGCTGTTCTTTCTGCAAGACTGGGAATCTTGCACGACACCCCACACAGCTAAGGTCGCGATCGCAGAGATGATCAGGTTGGTGAAAAGGTCCTATGTGACACTGTCGCAAGTGATCGTGGACGCGACGCCTCTGCCCTATGAGCGTCACCCTCCGATCGGTCTAGCAGAGATGCTTGGCGACGAATTTGTCATAGAGATCGCCATGCGACTGGCCGACTTGCCGTTCGGCGAGCAAGCGCCGGGCGTCGCTCTGATTCCAGCCTTGCCATCGCGTGAGCTGACGGATCAAACCGGTGACGGACGGGTCATGGCTATCATGGCTAATTCGGACCGCGACGATGATGCAATCCTGCCGGTGACGGCGGCGTTGCGAATGGTTGGACGAACGATGGGACTTTCGATTGAAGATCGCTGACTACGAAAGAAAATAAGATAACGTAAGGATTATTATCGTATCTTATCGGTCCTTCGCGAGGGTCCGATGAGCATCACCCCCATAGGCGCCAAGGCCCTGGCCAAGGCCGACGTCCTCCGCGACAAGGCCGACCGGCCCGCCACCGTACGGGCCTACGGCCGCGACGTCGACCGCTACGCCGCCTGGTGCGTTCGCGCCGGGCTCACCGCGTTTCCGGCGACGCCGGCGGTCGTGGGTGCCTATCTGGCGGCCCATGCCGGCGACTTCGCCCATCGCACCCTGGTGCGCTGGGTGGCCGGGATCGCCTGGCAGGCGCGCCGCGAGGGACAGGGCCTGGACACCAAGCACACCGCCATCCGCGACGTGCTGCGAGGGATCAACCAGGAACGGCCCGAAGGCGCGAGCGGTCGCCGCGCCGCGGCCGTCACGATCGACGAGCTGCGCCCTCTGGTGGACTCCTGCGGCCAGGACATGGCCGGGGTCCGCGACCGCGCCTTGCTGCTGATCGGGTTCGCTGGAGCCCTGCGCCGCTCGGAACTGGCGGGTCTGGACGTCGGCGACGTCCGCTGGACCAAGTCGGGCCTGGTCCTTGCGCTCGGCCGGTCCAAGGGCGATCCGGACGGCGAGGGCGTGGCGGTGGCCATCGCGGGCGGCCGTCATCCGCAGACCTGTCCCGTGACGGCGCTGCGCGCCTGGCTGGACAAGGCTAAGATCTCGGCTGGGCCGGTCTTCCGCAAGGTGGCGCGGGGCGGTCACGTCCAGAAGGCTCGGCTCAGCGACGGCGGGGTCTGGCAGATCGTCACCCGGCGATGCCAAGCGGTCGGCCTGAAGGCGTCCAGCGGCGAGTATCTGAGCCCCCACAGCCTGCGGGCCGGGTTCGTGACCACGGCCTACGCCAACCAGATCCCCGACGAAGAGATAATGGATCAAACCCGCCACAAGAGCCTAACTACGATGCGTGGCTACGTGCGACGGGCCAAACTCAAAGGAGGCGGAGCGAGTGGCAAGGTCGGCTTGTAGCCGCAACGGCGTCTCAATGGGCGGTTCTAGCCCGTTTGCGAAGCGACCCCATGTAGTCGAGCATCAACAAGGCCTCGACCAAGCTTTCGGTAAGCTGATTAAGGAAAATGGCGGACCAGGTCACATTCTGCTGCGGGTGAAGTCCCTTTGGCATTGGGCTAGTTAGCAACCAATGATGTGACGCAGCTGCTGAGGCGTCTGGTCCGTTTAGTACCGCTCTCATGTAATCCGAAATTGGCCCCGAGAAGCCGACCGACGCTCCGCGCTGAGCCATATCGCCTGTAACGAGGGACAGATCGACCCAAGCCGTGTTCAACGCCTTATCGAGCGCTTGGCGCCCGAGGGGTGTCGCGAAGGTCATCAACATGTCGGCCGCTGCGCGTTCCTGCTGTTCCCGCGAGAACGTTGTTTTCGGCGCGAAGGAAACCCGTTCCCAGCGCTCATAGACCGAGGCTGCGTGCTCGCGGGTAAGAGCAAGTAGGTTGCCGTCCTGCCGACGCAGCCAATCCGATATCGTCTGCGCCCACCAGCGAAACTCAGGAGTCCGGCGAAGCCGACGGAAAGCCGTCTCCCGAACGATGACGTCTTCCGGATTGCGGAACGGACATTCACGCAAGAGCACCGTCGTCTGCTCTAAGAAGTAGCGAAGCCTTTGGTCACGAGCAAAAGCGGTCTTGGCGTCGATGTCCGAAGCGGTGAAGTTGCGCACCCTCAACTCACATTCGGAGTGAAGGCTTTTACTCTCCTGGTAATGCGCAAAATAGTGCGTTTCGCTTCGGATCCGCTTGAATAATGGTTCTCGGCAATTCGGGCAGACGATTTGGAAATCTTCGCAATCGCCGTAGTCCAGCACATCCGCCAAGACTAATTCGCCTAGGATGTTGCTGTACCCGTGCTTCACGCCGAACGCCTTGGTGACCGTTGGCAGCATATGAAGCGGTTTGCCCAGTCCGGACAAGGGCGCACGCTGCAGGAGGCGATCGGAGAGCTGTGTGGCTGTCGGCGCTATCCCCCTGCTTTTGCTGCCCCTTGCAGGAGGGCTCACCTCAAGGTTTGTGCGCTAAAAGGCGCTTAGAAGCACGAACCAAGAACATGAGCTAGCAGGCTGTTGAAATTCGATTTTTGCCCCCTGGTAAAGAGGCTGAAGTCACCAGGGCGAAATCAATAAGCCAATGTTTTCAATAGCCGGATTTGGCTACAGTTCGCGCTAAGCGAGCCAAATCGCGGAAATCGGCCTGTCGGAGCGACTTTTTCAACAGCCTGCTAGGCGACTCGGTAGAGCCTGTCAGCAGGATCGTTCAGCGGCCTGAGCCCGCCTGCCGTGGCAGCGTCGGCCCAGAGGTAGTCGCCCGTCAGACCGACATGGGCCCAGCTCATCGGCGAGAGGTGGGCTAGAAGCTCATCGGGCGCGGCCACGCCCCTCTCCCGCAGATGCTCGACGGCGCGCTGCATATATAATGTGTTCCAAAGCGCGATGGCGGCGATCACCAGGTTGAGGCCTGAAGCGCGGTGTTCCTGGTTCTGTAAAGTGCGATCGGCGATCCGCCCCTGCTTGTGGACGAACACCGCCTGGGCCAGCGCGTGGCGCGCCTCGCTCTTGTTGAGCCCGGCCTGACAGCGGCGGCGCAGTTCCGGGCTTTCCAGCCAGTCGAGCGTGAACAGCGTGCGCTCGATCCGGCCGACCTCGGCCAGGCCCATGTCGAGGCGATTTTGGCGTTTGAACGCCGATAGCTTCTTGAGCATCACCGACGGCGCGACCGATCCGGCTTTCAGCGACGCCGCCAGACGGACGATGTCCTCCCAATTTTCCTCGATGACATCGACCCGGATCGGACGGCCAAGGAGTGGTTCAAGGATCTTGTGGCGCGGCTTGGCTCCGATGATCGCCAAGCGGCGATCCTGCAGATCACGCAAGCGCGGTACGAACCGGTATCCGAGAAGGTGGCACAGGGCGAATACGTGGTCGGTCGCCCCGCCGGTGTCGGTGTAGTGCTCCCCGCCGCCACGACCAATCAGGCCGTCGAGCACATAGGGCGCCTCCGAGGAAGTGGCCGACAACACGCGGGTGTGGAACGAGCCGTGCATGTCCGACAGGTGGGTATAGATCCGCAAGCCAGGCTCAGGCCCGTACTTGGCGTTGACTTCACCCGCTCCGCCGCGTCGGCGGCCCGAGCGGAAGAATTGGCCGTCGGAAGACGAGGCCTGGCCATCGCCCCAGTGTCGGGCGAACGGCTGCGCGTGGTGGACCTCGATAATCCTAGCCAGCGCGGCCTTGTAGTTCTCTTCGCTCAGATACCAGCTCTGGGTCCAGGCGAGCTGAGCGTAGGTGACGCCTTGGCTGGCGTTGGCCATCCGCTCCAGACCAAGATTGGTGGCGTCGGCCAGGACCGCGGCGAGGATGCAGCTGGGATTGTCGTGGACCTTGCCCGACCTCAGCTCGCGGAACGTCGACGAGAAACCCGTCAGGGCGTCTATCTCTCTGAGCAACTCGGTGATCCGGACCCGGGGAAGCAGCGCGTCGATCGCCCGATCTAGCGACCTGGCCTCGTCCGGCGCATTGGCCTTCACCGGCGTCACCGACAGCTCGTCGCCTTTCAGCGTCACGCCGACCAGGTCGCCCTTGGCTAGGCGCCGTGAGAAGCTGGCGAGCCGCTGATCCAGCAGGCTGGCGCGCTCAGCCAGATAGGTTCCCATCTCGGTATCGACGGGCAAGGTCTCGGCTTCGGCGGCGACTTCGTCCTTGGGCAGCAGGTAGTCGGCGAAGCGCTTGTAGGATCGCGAACCTTCGATCCACACGTCGCCAGAACGGAGCCGATCACGCAACGTCGCCATCAACGCCGTCTCGTAGAGCCGTCGGTTGATCGGGCCACCGATGGGCTTGACCAGGGCTTTCCAATGCTTGGAGACGAACGGCATAGGCGCGTCGTCGGGAATCTCGCGCCGGCCGGACCGGTTGAGGTCGCGGAGGAGTTCAAGGGCCTTCAGCAATGAGGCGCCGCCCGTGCCTGACCGGAAGCGTATGTGTTCCAGGAAGGTCGGAACAAACCGGCGCAGGGCGCCGTAGCGGTCGGCGGCGCTAACCAGTGGATCTTCCACCGCCAGCGCCGCCAGGGCCTCGATCTTCGGTCTGGCCTGAATGACCTTCCACCATCCAACCTGGGCGTCGAGTGTGTCGAGCACGTCGCCGCCGTCGGCCCGGGCATGTTCGACCGCGCCGATCACGCCGCTGAACAACCGCATGAGGTTGCTGACCTCGCGGCTGCTGGCCTGGTACTTGCGCTCGCGCCCCCGACGGCCCTTGGCGAACAGCGAGCCGACCATCTTGTCGAACATATCGACCGCGGCGTCGCTCAGGCGGCTTTCGAGAAAGATCAGCTGCGCGACCACGGTCGCCCGGCGGCGACCCACGCCGTAACCGTTGAGCAGGAAGGCCGGCGCGACCGCTCCCTCTCGGACATACTGCTCGAAGCGCCGTTCGTGGATGGTCTCGGTGATCGCCGGATTGATACCGATGGCGCGAACGTAGGCCAGACGCTCGGTGATCCCCGCCATCGACGCGGCGCTCGGCGACTCCGGGATGTCGCGCAGCCAGGCCAGGGCCGATTTCTTGAGGTTGGCGTCATTGACCAACAGTTGGTCGATGCGGTCCAGTTGCGAGAGCGAGATCGGCGCCAGCAGATCCTCAGCCGCCTTGCGTCTTGCCTGGGAGCGGCCAGCCAGGCCGACGCGCTCCAAGGTGTCGGGAGACGGCAGGATGATCCGTCGCCGGCGCAGTTCTGCGATCAGGGCCTCCACGATGGCTCCGCCCTTGTCGGTGGCGACGGCCGCCGCGGCGGCGATCGACACCGCCAAGCGAATATCGCCACGGACAAACAAGCGTATCCCTAGTCGCTCATGAAGCTGACCTGCGTGCTCGCTGCGTGTTTTTAGTCTTTTGGCATAGTCGCCTAGCGCTTCAGGTGAAACATGCACTTGGTCGGACAAAAAGCGCAGCACGATCGGGGGAACAACTTGACCAGGCAGCCACCCAAAACCTGGATGGCGTAGCAGCGCCATTTGCACAGCGGAGCCCAGCTTGTTGGCTGGACGTTTACGCTCGTCGATCCACTTGAGATCGTCTGGCACCAGCGTGTAGCAGCGCGCCACCTCTCGGTCGGTGACCGGAGGCTCGAACAACCTTCGCCGTTCGTCACCCGTGAGCAAGCTTCGCCGCGCCATGGGATGGTCCTGACCGCTTCTGCAGGTGGCTCATAATTCGCGAAAAATGAGACGCTGACTAGCCTCAACGATTTCAGCGGCTTGCGTGTCTCGAATTATAGTCTCAGAAATAGGCGCATGATTTACGGATATGCACGGGTTTCGACCGACGGTCAGAGCGTCGAGGCGCAGGTCGCCGAGTTGACGGCGGCCGGTTGTGAAAAGGTGTTCAGCGAGACGGCGTCGGGCGCCAAGACCGACCGCAGCCAGCTCAAGCGCGCCATCGCTTCGCTGGCGGCAGGCGACGTGCTGATGGTCACTCGGCTCGATCGCCTGGCGCGCTCGACACGCGATCTTCTCAACGTTCTGGCCGCTCTCACCGAGAAGGACGCGAAGTTCCGCTCAATTCGGGACACCTGGGCCGACACCACCACCCCGCACGGCCGGTTGATGCTGACGGTGCTGGGCGGCTTGGCCGAGTTCGAGCGTGAATTGATCAGGTCGCGCACCAGCGAGGGCCGCGAACGCGCCAAGGCGCGCGGCGTCAAGCTTGGACGCCGCCACAGCCTGACCGTGGCGCAGCGCGCCTTCGTCGCCCAGCAGCGGGCCAATGGCGAAAGCGTGCGCCATCTGGCTCGGGTTCTGGGCGTCAGCAAGGCGACCATCGGTCGTATCCCGCCGTCCGAGGGATGAAGACACTTAGATGGTAGAGAATCGACAGGTTGGGCCGCTATGCTCTTGGCGCCGGCGCGCGGGGCTCGGCATAGAGGGTGTCGATCAGCGGACATCCTGGATCCTGCCCTGCGTCGCAAGCTCGGACGGAGTCAGCCAGGACCCGCTCCATCCGCTTGAGATCGGCGATCCGCGCTCGAACGTCCTTCAGATGAACGGCGGCCAAGTCGCGCACCTCTGCGCAGGTGGAGTGTCCGCCAGCCGCCAGGCCAAGCAGCGCTCGCACCTCATCGAGTGTGAAGCCGAGTTCGCGGGCGCGGCGCACAAATCCGAGCCGGACCACATCGCCTCCGCCGTAACTGCGGTAGCGGCCTCGCCGAGGCGGCGCGGGCATCAGGCCGATCCGCTCGTAGTAGCGGATCGTTTCGATGTTGCAGCCCGTGCGCCGGGACAGTTCGCCAATCGGGATCGCGGTATCCGCCATGCTGTTCTGCGCCTCTCAATTTTGGGCTTGAGTCTGTAGTCACTACAGATCGTATGTAGTGATCTTCAGCCCTCACGGGCAAGCTGCGGTCATGATCGCAGCGTCGCTCTGACGGTTCCACCGAAGTCGCCGAGGCCATTTGCGATGCCCATCCAGAATCCCCTCACACGCGCGGCTGACAAGGCGGGCGTCATCGGCTCGATTGTCACCGCCATGGGGTGCGCGGCGTGCTTCCCGGCGCTCGCGAGTCTTGGCGCCGCGCTGGGCCTTGGTTTCCTGAGCCAGTACGAAGGAGTCTTCATCCGTTACCTCCTGCCGCTGTTCGCCGTGATCGCCCTCATCGCCAACACGGTCGGCGGGCTTCGCCATCGTCGGTGGGCGCGAATGGCGCTGAGCGTCGTCGGGCCGACATTGGTGCTTGCGGCGGCTTTGCTCATGGCCACCCGCGGCTGGCCGACGGCGTGGCTCCTCTATCCCGGACTGACCTTGATGGTGGTCGTGGCGATCTGGGATCTCGCCGCGCCGCCTCGCAATGCTCCCGCGCGCCCCCGCGAAGGGGTGGTTTCTTGACGCCATGGCGAGGTTTATCGAAAGGAGATTCTCCGTGTCGGAATCCAAAAGCGGCCGCAGCGCGTTGGCGCTTGGCGGCTTGGCCGCCATTCTGGCCTCGACCTGTTGCCTCGGCCCACTCCTCTTGGTCGCCCTCGGATTCAGCGGGGCCTGGATCGGCAATCTGACCGTGCTGGAACCGTACCGTCCGTTGTTCATCGGCGCGGCGCTAGTCGCCATGGCCTTCGCCTATCGCCGAATCTTCCGCTCGGCCCGCGCCTGCGAGCCCGGCGAAGTCTGCGCCGTGCCCAAGGTCAGGACCACCTACAAAGTGATCTTCTGGGCGGTCGCGGCGCTCGTCCTTGTCGCGCTGGCGTTCCCCTACGTCCTGCCCCTGTTCTACTGAAAGGAAGCCCCCATGAAGAAGCTCGTCTCCCTGATCGCCCTGATGGGCGCGCTCAACTCTCCCGCGTGGGCCGCGACGAAGACGGTCACCCTGACGGTGCCCGGCATGACCTGCGCGGCCTGCCCGATCACCGTCAAGACAGCGCTTGCCAAGGTCGCCGGCGTCGAGAAAACCGAGGTCAGCTTCGAAAAGCGCGAGGCCGTCGTCACCTTCGATGACGCCAAGACGACGGTCGCCGCCCTGACCAAGGCGACTGCGGGCGCGGGCTACCCGTCCACCGTGAAGCGCTGAGGAACCTGCCCCGTGACCGACGTGATCGCCCTGCGCATTGACGGAATGACCTGCGACTCGTGCGCCACGCACGTGAGGGAGGCCCTGGAGCGCGTCCCAGGCGTGCGCTCGGCCGCCGTCTCCTATCCGAAGGCGCGGGCGGAGATCGCGGCCGATGCGGGGGTGAGCTCCGAGACCCTTGCGGCCACGGTCGCGACGCTCGGATATCTCGCCTCGGTCGACGACACGGGCGCGGCGCCCCCAAGTGTCTTCGACAAGGCGCTGGGCTTCCTGGCGGGCGGGGCGCAAAGCGGCGCCGGCGGCGTCCCGCTGCACATCGCCGTCATCGGCAGCGGCGGCGCGGCGATGGCGGCGGCGCTGAAGGCCGTCGAGCAGGGCGCCAAGGTCACCCTGATCGAGCGCGGCGTCATCGGCGGAACCTGCGTCAACGTCGGCTGCGTGCCGTCCAAGATCATGATCCGTGCGGCGCATATCGCCCATCTGCGCCGCGAAAGCCCGTTCGATGACGGGATCGGGGCCTGCACGCCCGCGATCCTGCGCGAGCGGCTGGTGGCCCAGCAGCAGGCGCGCGTCGATGATCTGCGGCAGGCGAAATACGAGACCATCCTCGCCGACACCCCGACCATCACGGTGTTGCGCGGCGATGCCCTCTTTCGGGACCGCCACAGTCTGCTCGTGCGCCAGGCCGGCGGGGTCGAGCAACATGTGCCCTTCGACCGCTGCCTGATCGCCACCGGCGCCAGCCCGGCCGAGCCACCCATTCCGGGCTTGTCGGATACGCCGTACTGGACCTCGACGGAGGCCCTTGAGAGCGAGACCCTCCCGTCGCGCCTGGCGGTAATCGGCTCGTCGGTCGTCGCCGTCGAACTGGCCCAGGCCTTCGCCCGGCTCGGCAGCAAGGTGACGATCCTGGCGCGCAACACCCTGTTCTTCCGTGAGGACCCGGCCATCGGCGAGGCGGTCACGGCCACCTTCCGCGCCGAGGGCATCGAGGTGCTGGAACACACCCAGGCGAGCAAGGTCGCCTACGCCGACGGCGAGTTCGTCCTCGCTACCGGCCAAGGCGAACTTCGCGCGGACAAGCTGCTCGTCGCGACGGGCCGGGCGCCCAACACCCGAGCGCTCGCCCTGGAGGCGGCCGGCGTCGCCGTCAACGCGCAGGGCGGCGTCGTGATCGACGCGGCCATGCGCAGCAGCACGCCGCACATCTACGCCGCCGGCGACTGCACCGACCAACCACAGTTCGTCTATGTCGCGGCGGCGGCCGGAACCCGGGCGGCGATCAACATGACCGGTGGCGAGGTCGCCCTAGACCTGGCCACGATGCCGGCGGTCGTGTTCAGCGATCCGCAGGTTGCCACGGTCGGGCTCAGCGAGACGGAGGCCCGCCGCGCCGGGATCGAGACCGACAGCCGGCTCCTGACCTTGGACAACGTCCCGCGCGCCCTCGCTAACTTCGACACACGCGGCTTCATCAAGCTCGTCGCGGAAGCCGGTAGCGGCCGGCTCATCGGCGTCCAGGCCGTGACGCCGGAGGCGGGCGAGATCATCCAGACGGCGGCGCTCGCCATCCGGGCGCGCATGACCGTCGGCGAGCTTGGCAACCAGCTGTTCCCCTACCTGACCATGGTGGAAGGCCTGAAGCTCGCGGCCCAGACCTTCTCCAAGGATGTGAAGCAGCTCTCCTGCTGCGCCGGTTGAAGGTTCAGTTTGGGCGGCGAGCGGAGCGCGCACCTCATGATGACGCCTAACCCTCCAGGCGAGAGACTGAAAGGTCTGCTTTCCGGCTAGCGAGCGCGCAGACGACCAGCCACGCGCCGACACGCGCGAACGCCGACTTCCGCACCAATGTTCTTGGTTCGTACTTCTAAGCGCCTTTTAGCGCACAAACCTTGAGGTGAACCCGTCCTCAACCCGATGCTGCGCCGTTCAGTCCGCCGCGTCGGTGATCCATGCGATTCCGTCCAAGGGGGCCAGAGCGCGGATCATTCGCTCGCGGTCCGCGCTCGCCGGCGTCAGCCAGCGCGACGCGGCCGCGCCAATCCGATCGTGTTCGAGCGCGATCGTAGCGGCGAGCAGGCCCCAGACCCTATCGAAGACAAGGGCCAAGCGGTCGATCTCGAACCCGACCATCGCGCCGACGCCAGGGTCGAGCGCGCTGATCAAGCCGATGACCTCGGCGCGTCGCACGCGAGGATGGGGATGATCGCGCCCGCCCAGGAAGGCGGCGGCTTTCAGTTGGGCAAGGTCGCTCGCCTGCTCCCGGGCGAAGAGCTCGGGGCTGACGATCTGGGTCAGCATGCGGTGGACGGTGTCGAGCGCCAGCAAGAAGGCGCCCGCGCCCGTCACGTTGCCCGGCAGGCTGTTGGTTCGCGATCCGTAGACGGCCACGCGGATCATCGCGTAGGCGTCGGCGTCGGACTCCTCGCGCTGGTGACGATAGGTCTGTCGCAGCCGCTCGGGGTCGAGGGTCAACCCGGCGCGAAGGCAAGCCTCCGCGAGGGCGGCGGCCATGCGCTCGGCGTCGCGCTCAACCGACTCGTGGTTGACCGCTGTGGGGTTGCCGCAGCCGACTTCCAGGTGCAGCGCCTCATGCCAGAGCACGAACGCGATGAACGATTGGAAAAGCGTGTCGGCATAACGCTCGACCAGGCTGGATCCGGCCAGCCGCGGGGAGGGGAAGTCGACCTCGCCCTGGGTGATGTAGTCGATGAAGAGCTGGGCGATGTCGAAACACGGGCCCTCGTCGGCCGCGACGAAGGCCTCGACCTGCTGTTTGGTGCGCACGAGGATTGCGCCGTCGCGCTCGAAGAACAACAAAGGCGTGACGAGGGCGCAAAGCCGGCGGGCCAGCCGGACGAGGCCTTCCTCCACAACGATGGCGCCGCGGTCGCCGAGCGGCACGGCCATGGCGTTGAAGTCGCCGGTCGGGGCGGTGGCCAGGATCACGTCCCGCACGTAGTCCGACTGGAACGGCAGGTGCACGGCGGTGTAGCGCCAGACCAATTGCAGCCAGGCCTGCAGGGCTGGGTCCTGCAACGGCGTGGCGGGGGTGATCGAGAACATTTCCTCGAGGCTGCCGACCAGCCCGTGATCGAGGGTGACGGACGGATCCAGTCCCCAGTCGAAGTCGAGATAGCCAGGCGCCGCATCGGCGAGGCGCCTGTAGGCCTGCCGGCGTTGTTCGAAGCGCTCGGCCAAGGCGCCTTCGTCGACGCCGATCCGCGCCCAGGCCCGGGCCTGGAGCCGGGCCACGATCTCGCGAAGGTCCAGAGGCGCGGCCTGAGCGCCGATCGGCACGGCTCAGAGCTCCGCGTAGGTCGGCCGGGGCGCGTCTCTATAGACAGCCAGCGCCTCGTGGAAGCGCGGGTGCACGCCGGCGTGGCCCAGGCGCACGAGAGCGGGGAAGGCGTTCATGAACAGCTTGTCGAACATCAGGTCGATGGCGTTGGCGAACGTCGCCGCCGGCCCCTCATAGTCACCCTTGGCGAACCAGAAAAACAAGGCCGCCGCCCGGATCCCCGGCGCGGGATGGGCGTCCTGCTCGCTGCGCCAGGCGGCGACCTCGGCGTGGACGCGGGCCCAATCTGTGCCGTGAGCGACAGTGTAGAGCGTCCGTTCGATCAGTTCGAAACTCTTGAAGGCCAGATAGGCGCCCCAGAACCCCGTCAGCGCGTCGCCGCGTTCATCCAGGGCCGCGTCGCATGCGATCTGCAACCCGAAAGCATCAGCTTCCATCTCTTGGGCCTGGGCGCGTTCCAGCGCAGTGAGCTCGCCCATATCGGCGATGGCGTCGGGAACGGCGCCGACGAGATGGCCTTGTGCGTGATGGGCGAACTCATGGGCCATGACGAAGGTCTCGAAGCCGCCGCAGAGGACAAGCGCCAGCTCCAGGACCGGCCGGGTGACCACCCATGGCGGCAGGGTGCGCACCCAGCCCTGGCCGATATAGTTGTCGAGAACGGCGGCGAACCACTGCGCCGCCTTTGGCGCCAAGGAGACCGGATCGGCCGCGCGTTCGAAGTCGAGATCGGCGTGATCCTCGGTGGCGCTGGCGGGCGTTATCAGGACGGTCGCCACCACCTTGCTCATCATGTAGGCGAACGACCGGATCTCGTCGTCGAACAGGATCGCGATCTCGCCTTGGTCGGCGCGGATGGCGCGTGCGTTGATCTGGCCCGTCGGCAGGGTGGCCAGCAAAGGGGGCTTGCCAAGCGTGCGGCCGCGGGAGCGGTTGAGGGCGTCGACACGGCCCCACAGGCGCCGCAGGCCCTCATAGGCCCACGGATCCTGTAAGGTCAGCGGCGATCGCGGCGGCGGCCCGGCCGCCGTGTCGTTGAACTGCCCGAGGAGATGTTGGGCGTCCGAGGGCAGCTCGACCCCGACGCGACCGTAGGCTTGCGCCAGGTCGTCCAGAAAGCCGGCCGTGCTGTCGACGTCCAGCTGGCGCATCAGCCAGGGCGCGTCGACATAGGCCGCCCGCTGCAGATCGTGGACGAGCGCGGCCAGGGAAGGGGCCTGGGCCCGGCGGCCGCGCAGGTTGATGACATTGCGCTCGCTTGAGCTTTCACCCATCACCTGCTCTCCGCCGATGGTCATGGCCAAGGTCATCACGCAAAAGGCGTGGCGCCTAGGGTTTACGGGCAAAGGCGGTCCGCAGTCGCGAACCGCCCTGCAGAGCTCACAAGGTCGGCTGGAACACCCGGCCGCTCAGTTCGCGCCAGGCGCCCAGGCGCCGCAGATCGCGGATCCAGAAGACGCGCTGGACCCACCGGATCGGCGCGCCGTCGGCCGTATAGCTCGGCTCGAAGGCGCCGCGTCCGTGACCCGCCACGCGGTTGTTGATCAGCAGCAGCATACCCGGCTGCAGGATCACCTCGCCGGCCACACTGTCCAGGGCGGCGTGGAAGCGGGTCAGGACGGCTCCGGCTTCCGCGTCCAGAGGCAGGGTCATGTCGCCGTAGAAGGCGAAGGCGAAGCTGAGATCCTCGTCCTCGCCCGCGACGATCGCGCAGACCTGGCGGCGGGTCTCGCCTTCACCCAACCAACGCTTGGGCAAGGAGATCGAGTACCGAGCCTGGCGCAGAACGGCCTGGTCCTCGGGCGATAGGCGCTCGAAGGCGGCGCGCGCATCGGCCACGCGGGTGGCCGGCGCGCCGCTGGGATCGGCGACGAGACCGATCAGCGCCAGGCCGTCGGCGCAAGGGTCGCCGGAGCAGCGACGCGCGGCCGCGGTCTCGATGTGGAGATCGAGCGGCTCGCGCGACCCCAAGCCGGTAAGGGCCGACCGATCCCGACGGCGCGGGCTGAGGTTGTTGATCAGGCCCCGTCCTTCGGGCGCGACGCCGTAGGGGGCGCCGACATGTCCCGCCGCGCCCAGCAGCAGGCCTTCACTGAGCCGGCTGGGCTTGCAGACCATTTCCTGATCGGTGTCCTCGGGGCCGTGGGTCAGGGTCGGATCGAACGGCAGGTTGGTGACAAGGACAGCCGCCGCGCCGCGGCCATCGGCCATGGCGGTCGTCGCGGCCAGCAGGGCCGGGGGCGCGAGGCGACGCCAGCGGTCCACGGCGTCGGACACGGCGGCGTCGACGGCGCTGATGGCGGTCGGCAACTGGAAATCAGCGAAGCCGTCCGCGAGGCGGATATGGGTCTGAGCGTCGAGGGCGTAGGTTTGGATGGAATGTTGGATGGACATGGTCGTCTCCAGTTCAAGGAAAGCGACCGCCTCAATAGGATCACGACAGGGAGCGTGGTCACGCCGATTCCCGAACCTGGTTCGGGAGCCCGGCCACGCGCGCGCGAGAAACAGGGGGACCGGTTGGGCGTGATCATCGAGGCCATGCGCGAGAAGCTCGGGCTCCTGAGCCATCTTCGCGGCGTCACCGCCGAGGCGTTGGCCGAACGCCTCGATCGCAGCAAGCAGACGGTCTCAGGCTGGGCGAACGGCACGAGGACCTCAGCGCCGGGCGAGACGCCCGAGGCGATGCTTCAGCCTCTGGCTGAGGCGCTGGCCGACATTGTCGACGCCCTGACGATCGACCAGGCCAGGGACCTTTGGCATGGTCCGCTCGACGCCTTCGAGCGGGCGATCCGCGATGCGGCGGATCCGCGCCTGGCCGACGTCCTGGCCAATGCGCCGCGCCGCAAGATGCTGACCTTCCGCAAGCTTGCCTCAGGCCAACGGCATTTGGTGCGATTCCGGCGCCAGGAGCCGGACTGGCCAGGATTGCGCGCCTCCGTCGGCGACTTTTTCGAACTGGACATCGACGGCCCCTTCGGCGGCTGGTTTATCCTCCTCATCAGCAGCCCCGTCGGACTGCATCTTGCCGAACCGATCGCGGGGCAGGGCGGGCGACTGGACAGCCGTGGTTTTGGCCGCGTGCCGGGCCCGGCCGGCAGCGCCGATTTCGGGCCGCCGGCCGGCCTGCATGAGTTCATTCTTCTCGCTGGAGAGGGGCCCGCCAGTTTCACGGTGGGGGACCGAAGCGACGAAGACGAGACGCCATTGGGTCAGTTCGAACAGGACCAGCTGGCGCGTGAACTCGTCACGCTGGCCCGCGGCCGCCCGTGGTCGAAGGATGCGATCCAGGTGATGGTCGAAGATTAGAGCCGCAAGGCCATGTCCCGGGCTGACCCGGACGCCACGCTTTTTCGCGGACATTTCCGTGTGCGTGCGGCCCCGACTCAGGGCGTCTTGGGCGCGGGTCGGAGCGGCAGGCGGCGATGGGCGAGAGACGATCGGTCAAGGACCAAAACAATGCGTTCGCCAACGCCGCGGTCATCGCGATCGAGAGCGTAGCCCATCCCTTGACGACGACCGAGTTCGGCATCGACCAGGAGGTTTTGACCTTCAACACAAAGGCAGGCACGGTCACGCGCCGCGTCCCTGGGCCTAAAAGTCCGGCGCCGATCAGTCCTCAGTTCAAGTTGGTGTTCGTGTCAGTGCTGGTGATCACCGGCGTGACCGGCCTTTTCTTCCTCGCTTCGTCGATGATGTTGGGAGCCCATCCGACGCCGCTTCAGAGCGCGGCCCTGGAATGGTCGAAGACCATCGCCCAGATGGGCGTGGGCGCGATCTTCGGGCTGCTCGGCGGCAAGGTCACTAAGTAGCCCATGGGCGCTGTCACCGCGCCGTAGGCCAGCCTGACGGTCCCCTGTCGCCAGCGGCTATGATCGCCGTCCGCGTGCGCCACAACCCAAACATGGTCCGCGTCCGCGTTCGGCGCCACAACCTTGGCCTTGCGGTGCGATCGCGCGGGGCGTGACCGAAATAGCCTTCAAGCTTGGCATTGCAAGCGCCACGCCGACGATCCACCTTCGGGGCAGGGGAGGGCCTGATGACGTCGCCGAAGAGACCTTGCTGCCTTGACGTCCAGGCGTGGCGGACGCCAACGCGTGCAGAGCACTTGGCCTATGTCGGCAAGCTCAAGGACAAGACCTCATCGGAGAGCGCAGCGGGCGCCAAGGGCGATGCGCTCAGCGTCCGGCATCACCTGAGCACGCTGGACATGTATTGCTATCTCATGGCGCGCTTCGGAGCGCCCAACGGCATCCAAAGCTTCCTGCGCCGCGACGACAGCGACAATCTGGTCCACTGGGACTTCAACCTGAAGGCCGGCGCGGCGGACGTCTACATCATAGCCACCTCGCGCGAGGTTCATTTCATGATCGCCGAGCCCATGGCCGACGCCGACTGGAAGGCCCTTATCCTCGCGCTGAAAGCGGATTTCGCCCGGGTCGGCCCGGAGAAGAAGACCATCCTGGACGGTCTTGAGAAGTGGTCTCTGTTTCCCAACAAATACGTGGCCATCGCCGGGCTATGCGCCGACCATCACGCCGTCATCACCGACGTCCTGGCCGGCGGTGACCCGTTTGAATTCGACGGCCGATCCGCCGTCGCAGCGCATCGGCCTGAAGACGATGAACCGGGCAAGACCCGCATGGTCGAGTCTCCCGACGCGGCGCTGTATGGCGCCTGTTTACAGCTGGCGCTCCTGACCCCGATCATGGCCGAGGCCTTCATCAACATGGTGATCCTGGTGCTGTGCCGTCCGGAGGTTCGGACCGACAAGCGCCGCTACGACGCGTTCATCCGCGAGCAGATCGACCTCAAGATCGCGGACCTCTCCTACAAATGCCGGGGTTTCGCCACAGCCGTCGACATGAAGTCCGACGTCGCCAAGGCCTTCAAGCGCGTCATGGACAAGCGCAACAATTCCATTCACGGCAACATCGATCCGGTCCGCGAAGGCATCGAAACCGTGTACTTCGACGGCAAGCGCCCGCTCTATCCCGAAGGCGGCGACCACATAGGCAAGTTCAAGGCCTCGCTGGCCAAACACTACCGGCCGCTGGACGCCGTGGCGGACTACGAGGCCACCCACATGATGCTTGTGGAGATCATCGAGGCGCTGGAGCCGAACCTTCAACAGCAGCTCTGGACGATCCTGGGCGATGCCTATCCGGGTTACGACGAACGTCGTCAAAAGGTCGGCAAGCTGTTTCCCGACCACTATGTCGGCGGCTACCTGCAGGGAATGCGCTATGACGACGACCTCGAGGTCGAATGGTGACGGGCCCGGCCTGACGTGACGCTCGACGGTATCCTGACGGTTCTGGGCCTGCTGGCGGCGATCTACGCGGTCATGTCGCCCGTGCAGCGCCTTCAGGCGCGCCTCGGCATGGCGGCGCAGCTGAGCTTGGCCACGCTCGCGTTCGGCGCAGCAATCTACTTGGAGTTCTTCGATTGGGCGGGACGGCCCTGCTGGCTGTCGGCCGATCTCTGTCGCCTGATCACGTTCCACGAGAACGGCATCAAGCCCAACCAGGTCGCGTTCCTCGTGCTGGTGGCTTGGATGCTGGGCGCCTTCGTTCTGCATCGCGTCTCGCGCCCTGGAACGGACGCGCTGCCGACGTTGCAGCGTCTGGTCGAGAAACTGCTCTACGAGCGACGGGAGGCCGAACTTGTCGACGCCATCGCGCCGTCCCTGCCGATGATCGGCCAGGTCGCTCGGCGGCGCCTGCGTCGGCAAAAGCTCGCCGACCAGTTCTGGATCTGGCGCAACCGCCACACGCCGCGGGGGCAAATGCGCGCGATGCTCACCGGTCAGCCGGACTTGCCCGACACCGGCTGGTCAGCATGGCGGCGAGCCCTTCCCCTGGTCGGCTGGGCTGGTGTCTGGGCGCCGTCGATGAAATGGGCCGAGACAATCGGGCGCGACCTGACCCAGACGTTCTACACTTCGCCGGCGCTCCTGGACTTCACCGTGGCGCTGCGGCCCTATTTCGGGCTCGCGCTCTTGGAAATGGACGGTGTTCGGGTTGGCGACTACGCCGACCGGTTCCTGGGACGTCTGATCGCCACGCCGTCGAGCATCCTCTATGCGGAACTTGAGGAGAGCCAGGTTCTGACGGGCGTTCCTCAACGCTACCAAATCTCCGAGCGCGCGCGCCTGCTTCGCTACCTCTTCGACGATGTGACCCGCGCTCAACGGCTCGGCGCCTGGACCCCTGTCGGCAACCACGTCCTGGCGCTGCTTCAGCCGGAGACCGACCCGGTCTATCGGCTTGCCCTCAATCGTCCGGCCAACCGCTTCGAGGCCGACAGCTTGAAGGACCCTACCTGGGCGGCGCTTTCGTTTTTCGACATGATGGTGACCGAGGCGGTCTTCCAGGACGTCGCCGACACCATGTGGCTGGCCTACTGGCCCGACATCGTCAAAGGCCTCGTCCAGGCCCACGATCAGTCGGCCGCGGAAGCCCGCCTCGATGAAGAGTTTTCGACCTTCGGCGCGCGGCTGCTCTACGAGATCTTCGAGACCTATGTGAAGTGGATCCGCCTGGCGCCGAGTCGGCCGGAGGGCTCGACGCACCACTACCTCGACGCTGCCCAGCTAGAAGAACCGACCAATAGCGTACCGCAGGCGGCGCTGCGCTGCATGGCCATCAGTCTCAAGCACGTCGTCGACAGCCTCTTCCTCGACGCCGAGATCAAACAAAGCATCGTCGGCTACCTTGTGAGGCGGATCGGCGATCTCGGTTGGGGTGCGGGCGACCAGTATCTGAAGGACAATTTCGTCCAGGCCCTGGTTACGGGCGCCAGCCTGTCCAAGGCCGGCGGTTCGGCCTATCGGGCCGCGCTCCTTGACGTCGTCGCCGGTCTCGACCCGGAGGAACGGTATCGTGCCACCGTGGTAGTCGAAGCCCTGCGCGAACGCCAAGCAGGCGGATAGGCGAGAGGCGCCACGCGCTGGGTGACGTCGTTCGCCGAATCCATCCACAGTTATCCACACCTCGCTTTAGAGCGCCGTGAGGTCGTCGATGACTAGTGCCGCGCGTGCCGTCGTTTTCGAACCGGATCCCGTATCCACGCCCACGATCAACGCGGCTCCCCACAACATGGAAGCCGAGCAGGCGCTGCTCGGGATCCTGCTCTACGACAACGCCGCCTACGAACGGCTGACCGACAGCCTGCAGGGGCGCTGCTTCTACGAGCCCTTCCACCAGCGCCTGTTCCAGGCGGTCGAGACCCATGTCCGCAAGGGCCAGCTGGCCGAGCCGATCCTGCTGGCCGACGAGTTCAAGGCCGATCCGGCGTTCCAGGAGCTGGGCGGCCTGCGCTACATGGCCGACCTGGTCGACCGCGCCCCGCCGGCGGCCAATGCCGGCGACTATGCCCGGGTGATCTTCGACCTGTCGTTGCGCCGCGAGTTGATCCGCATCGGCGGCGACATCGCCACGGCGGCCCAAGGCGGCAACGAGGAAAAGCGCACCGCCCGCGACCAGATCGAGGCGGCCGAACAGCAGCTCTACAGCCTGGCCGAAAGCGGCGCGGCCTCGTCCGGCTTCGTGTCGTTCGGCGACGCCCTGCGCGGCGCGGTCGAGATGACCGCCGAGGCCTACAGCCGCGACGGCGGCATGTCGGGCGTCTCGACCGATCTGATGGACCTGGACCAGAAGATCGGCGGCCTGCACCCCTCCGACTTGATCGTCCTGGCCGGTCGTCCCTCGATGGGCAAGACGGCGCTGGCGACCAACATCGCCTTCAACATCGCCAAGAAGTACGCCTACGAGATCCAGCCTGACGGCACCAAGAAGACCGTCCAGGGCGGGGTGGTGGCCTTCTACTCGCTGGAAATGAGCGCCGAGCAGCTGGCCCTGCGTATGCTGGCCGACGCCTCCGGCGTGTCGGGCGACAAGCTCCGCAAGGGCGAGATCGACGCTTCGGAGTTCGGCCGGGTCCGCGACGCGGCCATGGAGCTGCAGGAAGCGCCCCTCTTCATCGACGCCACCGGCGGCATCTCGATCGCCAAGCTGACCGCCCGCGCCCGTCGCCTGAAGCGCCAGGTGGGCCTTGATCTGGTCGTGGTCGACTACCTCCAGCTGGTCACCGGCTCCGACCTCGGCTCGAATGCCAATCGGGTCGCCGAGGTCAGCCAGATCACCATGGGCCTCAAGGCACTCGCCAAGGAGTTGGCCTGTCCGGTCATCGCCCTGTCGCAGTTGTCGCGAGAAGTCGAAAAGCGACCAGACAAACGACCCCAGCTCTCCGATCTTCGGGAGTCGGGCTCGATCGAGCAGGACGCTGACATGGTCTGGTTCGTTTATCGGGAGAGCTACTACGTCGGTCGCGCCGAACCGCGCGAGGGCACACCCGAACACCTGACCTGGCGCGACGAGATGGACCGCCTACAAGGCCTGGCCGAGGTGATCATCGCCAAGCAGCGTCACGGCCCTATCGGCACCGTGCGTCTGTCGTTCGATAGTGACACCACCCGCTTCGGCAACCTTGCCCGTGACCACCACTTCGCCCAGGGCCGACAGGGGCATGACGACTAGGCCTAGCGCTTCGGCCGGAACGAGCGCGCCTCGTTCGCGTCGGGGAGCCTTTCAGCGCCCGCGTCCCGCAGAAGATTGACCAACCTGCTGAGTCCGCCTCAACGTCGTTGCGAACATGGAGCCACCGATGGCCGACGCGTCAGATTTCCTGCCGACCAGCTTCACCCCCGTCGAGGAAGAGGTATTCGGGAAGGCCTACTGCAAGACGTGCGACCGCAAGCACTTTGACGATGCTCGCGCCTGGGCCCACCAGCATGTACGTGAGACTGGCCACGCTGTGGAGCTTCATTTCGGCTACGACGTCCGCGACGAGCACTGGATGGCCAGGCTGCCCTATGAACGCCTGGCCGAGCTGGAGAAGCTGGTCGCCGATCCGCAGTCGGCGCGCGCGCTAGCCAGCAAACTTCTGAAGGGGGACGACGAGGGCTAGACCATCGCCCTGGCCGCTTCCCCGAAATTCCGCCGCCGAAGCGCCTACCAGTCCCGACGCTCGGCGGACTGGTCTTCCCGGACCGCGTTGGCCTCATAATAGGCGGCCACGCGCTCCAAAACTCTGCCCATGCGGGGAAAACGGTGACCCACCTTTCTCGCCTCGTCACGGTAGCGTTGGACCAGAACCCGCTCCTGGGCGCCGTGGCGGCTCTTCTACGCCGCTCTCTGGATCAGGTCGTAAGACAAGCTTCAGAAGGCGCATGAAGAAGTCAGGCTCCGTCGCCATGGCCTTCTTGAGGCGACAGCGCGGTCTGTCGGACCAATTGGTCGACGGAGATGGCTTGGCCCTCTTGGAACCTGTGCCCCGCGAGCCCGATCGCAGGCAACGCCCGGCCCGACGCCACAATTTTCAGACAGCAATCGCCCGCGCGCCCAAAAACCACTTGCATGGTTTACGAGCGAAAGGCCAAGCTTAAACCCTGCCGAGTAGTGAGTGCGAGTTTGTCAGTCACGGGCCCGCGGGCCTAGCAATCGGTGAACAATGCCCGGACCTTTGCTGCAGGCCCACGTCGACTACCTTGCCGACTTACTGGCGACTGACCGTTTAGTTTTGTTCGTTGGCGCGGGCATCTCCCGCCAAGCGATCCCCAAGAAGAACATCGACCCCACCGACCAGATGCCGCTCTGGAAGGATCTGGCGGAGAAAGTCGCCCGTGAAACCGGCGAGGACATGTCTGCGTATAATGGCAACATCCTGGACCTGTTCGACGCCATCAAGGCGAACCAGTCGCGGATGACACTCGAGGAGGCCGTGCGCCGCGCCATCCCCGAAAACGACTTTGATCCGTCACCAGCGCATCTCGAGCTCGCAAAGCTTCCCTGGCATACCGTTTACACGACCAATTACGACAACCTTCTATCCCGGGTGTTGGGCGAGAAGACAGTTGTAGACACCGATCAGAAGTATGAGTGGATGGCGCGGGAAGACGGGAGTCGCCCACGCCTTATCCACCTCCACGGAACATTGGACAATCTTGGAACGCTGACCGGCTCTGACTACTCTCTTTGGCCGGAGAAGAACCCGCTCGGCTATGCGAACCTAAAGAACGTCGCGCTGAACAAGACCATCCTCTTCGCCGGCTATTCATTCTCCGATCCACACCTGATGTCAGGCCTCCTGCCTTGGATCCGGACAGCGATGACCGGCCGAGGAAAGCGCCACTATGCGTGGATGTGGCGGATCAATGCCGAACAGCGGACGTTGCTCGACAAGCGCGACGAAATCACAGCCCTTCCGATCGAAAACGACGAGGACTGGGTCAGAGCCTTCGCCCAGCTCGGCGAGGCGCTGAAACGGCGCCAGGCCATTTCGCCACCTCGGCGGAAGGAAGCGCCTCGCCCGAACGGCGCACCGACGCCCTCGTTCGATCGCGCGATCGTCAACGGCTACAAGCTCTATTTCCACCGCACTCGTCGCCAGATGACAGTGAAGCGCCTCAGCCAGCTGACAGGGATCGACGCACGCGAAATCAACAATCTCGAACAAGTGAAAACAAAGGTCTCCGCATCGGCGAAGTGCTTTGGGTCAATACAGCGGGAAAATCTTGCTCGGCTTGAACACGCGCTGGAATGTATTGGGGAACTCGAATTTGGCCGTCCCGACGATTTTCTTGCGACCTACATTTTATACTACACGGTGAACCGGGGCGTAGTGAAGGCCTCCAGTACGACGAAGCCGCTGGACTTCAAGCCCCAAACCAAGGCGGTCGTTTTCGACTTTGGAGGCACCCTTGCCCTCTCCAGCAGCGAGCTTAGCACTTGGGAGCGCATCTGGGCTTCGGTGGGCTATCAGATAGAGGATGCCGCCGAGCTGCACCGTCAGTTTCTTGCAAAAAAGATCACTCACCAAGAGTGGTGCAATCTGACCTGCACAAAGCTACGCGAGCGAAATTTCGGCCGCAAAGAAATGAAGTCGATTATCGGCGATATATATCCTGTCGCCGGACTTCCTGAAACAATCAAGACTCTGCACGACGCCGGCATCGCCCTATATGTCGTATCAGGCTCCATTAAGGAGATCATCTCCAACGTCATTGGAGACGCAACCTATAAGCTGTTCAGCGAGGTCAAGGCCAATGAGTTCATTTACGACGACACGGGCGTCATAAAGGAAATTCGTGGCCATCAGTTCGACTTCGAGGGCAAGGCGCATTTCATCACCAGGGTGATCGAGGAGCAGCGGTGCGCACCGCTGGAAGTCCTGTTCGTGGGCAATTCCCTAAACGATAGCTGGGCAAGCCGGTCAGGCGCGCGGACACTGTGCGTGAATCCCAGCAATGTCGATCACAGCAACACGCTTATCTGGACGGACTATATCAAAAAGATGGTCGACCTGTCGGAGATCATGCGGTTCGTGAACGGCAAGGCCGCGTAGCGTAATTCAAGAACCGACGGCCGACCCGAGCGTATTGCCCCTCGAAGGCCAGTACGTATTATTTCCGATAATGTTTATTAGACGCAAAATACGTGTAGTCGCCATTTAGTAATGTCACCGGCGTGCCTGTTAGAAATGGCACCCTCCCGCATTTTGCGAGGGAGGCCCTCCAAAGTGGCGTTGCACTTCATGAGCGACAAGGAGCTTAGCCGAGTCGAGATCCTGCGCGATCTGACGGCCGGACGGCTGACGGTTTCGGCGGCCAGCGAGCTGATGGGCCTGGAGCGCCGCCAGGTGCTGCGGTTGTCGAAGGCCTGCCAGGAGCAAGGCGCGACGGCCCTCATCTCCAAGAAGCGCGGCCGGGCCAGCAACCGGCAGACGCCCACGGCGATCAAGGGCCAGGCCCTGGAGCTGATCAAGGCGCGCTACACGGATTTCGGTCCGACGCTGGCCGCCGAGAAGCTGCGCGAGGTCCACGGCATCGTCGTCGGCCGCGAGACGCTGCGGCTGTGGATGCTCGACGCCGGCCTCTGGGCGGATCGCGTGAAGCGCCGCGGCCAGGTTTACCAGCCGCGCTATCGGCGCGAGTGCGTCGGCGAGCTGGTCCAAGTCGACGGCTCTGAGCACTGGTGGTTCGAGGATCTCCACCACCAACATCCCGATCTCGACCGCCCGGTTGAACCAAGCCGCCGTGCCTAAACCATCGGAATGAGGGGTCCCTTTTAGGCCCCTATCACCCCGCTAAGGGGGTCCTTCTTCCACGCCGCTGCACAATTGAAACGATCTAACTCCATCTAGAAAGCGACCCTGCCAGGTTGACATGTCAATTGTCGACGATCAACCTGCGACAAAGTGGCAGTTCTCTCCAGCGAAGATTCGGAGGGGCGGTCAGGTCAATAGTCGCCTTGCACGCATTGGCTGCTGCGCAGCCAATATTGTCCTTCAGCCTAATCAAAAATTGCAACCGCATCTTCGTTCGCTAAAATATATTCACAATAGAATAAAATGGAAATTATAGACTAACATTCGCAAGTTGCACAACTTGGCGTTGGCAACAATGTTTGCTTAGGTTGGTTTCTCGAACTCAAATATTTTTGCTGGAGAACAAATATGGACATGAAAAAATATCCTAGCTTAGTGAAATGCTTGACGACCTCAGCTTTCGCGCTTCACATTTCATTTGTCAGCGAAGCAGCGTTCGCGCAGGCGGCTACGCCTGCCAGCGTTCAGTTGAATTTAGATATGAGCCGCTCCGTCGGCGGCGTGAATACCTTATCGCGCGAGAAATACATCAACGTGCACGCAATCAATTCCGATCTTGATTGGTGGGGCGGCAACGGTCAAAGTCTAAATCAGCCCAATTTGATAGACGACTACCTGACCGATTTCGTCAAAGGAAATGACGTCTACTTCGGACGCGACAGTGGCGGGATCGGCTATGAAGTGAGCATCACGCCGCAATCTGCCACTCCGGGATATGCCGATCTCGCCTGGATGGTCAACACTCCCGCCACTCCCGCCACTCCCGCGGGCGCGAAGTCTCCTGCGAACAACTATAAGAATTACGGTTACCAGACGGCCGCGCATAAGGCCATTGTCGAAAGCAATGAGTTCGAGAAGCGCATGAACTCGTGGATCTTGACCATGATCCCCGAGAAATTCTATCCTGTTGGAGGCAAGGTTACCGGCGCAAAGTGTACAACCACCGGATCATGGTCGTTCTCGACCGGAGATTCCGCCACTGAACCCTACGGCACGGCCACCGGGAAGTTCGCCGGCAAATATCTGGCGAATTACTTCATCGGAGGTTCCATCACCAACCCAAGCACTGGCCATCCGCGGCCAACATTTGTCGAAGGTGTTAACGAGCCGATCTACAACCTTGTAGACATTGCCGTTCCAAATACAGGCTCTACCTTCGGCGATTGCGCAAAGAAGGCGACGTACGACGATATCTTCAAGTACCACACCAACGTGCGGGCTGAAATCAACGCTCTCAACTCGGGAACCAAGACGGTAAAATTCGGGGGATATACGCCCGCGTTCCCGGATCTGGAGGAATTCGAGAAATATCCGGCAGACCGTACGAGCGGCAGCACGGCCGTCTTTGCGAAATGGAATGCGCGCGATGCGCTCTGGATGAGCAACCATGCCAAGAATATGGATTTCCTGTCCCTGCACATCTACGACTTCGACGGTATCAAGTTTGACGGCGTCACCACCCGCCGGATCAATCACAAGGGCAACAACATCGAGGCGATCCTCGACACTTACGACAGTGCCCAGCTGTTCGCGTCGGGCGTGCTCAAACCTATTGTGATTTCTGAATTTGGCGGCCGCCTGCATACTGCGGAAGGAAGCGCATGGACCCCCCAGCGCGACTGGTCGTACATCAAGGCCATGAACTCATTGATGATCCAGTTCATGCAGCGCCCCGATCGAATCGCGAAGGCTGTCCCGTTCGTCCCGCTGAAGGCGGAATGGGGCCGCGTTAGTCCGACGATCCCTTACCAATGGAGACTGTTCCGTCAGGAGAAGGAGGACGGAGTCAGCACGAGTTCGAAGTGGACCTACACCGAGCTCGTGAAGTTCTATAAGCAGTGGAACGGTGTGAACGGTACCCGACTGGATACCTACGCCAACGATCAGGATATCCAGACAGACGCCTATTACGACAGCGCCAACAAGACTGTCTGGCTAATCCTCAATAACCTGGAAGAGAACGGTAAGACATTGAATCTTGCGACGGCCGGCCTCAATACCGGAAACGCAGTTTCGACCGTTGAAGTCCGTCATCTATACCCGAACACAACAACCGGCGTGCCGGTTCTTGACGTGTATAGCAATGCGACGATCCCCGCCAGCATCGGCATTGGCGCGGAAAGCACGATTATCATGAAGATAGTTTATAACAATACCCTCTCGATTTCAAACAGCAACTCCGAGACCAAATACTATGCAACCGTGAACGGCATCACGAGCGCGCTAAAAGCGATCGCCGCCAACACTGCGATGACGTTCAACATCAACAACGTAACGACCGGGGCTAACGGCGAGGCCGTATTGCGCGTGTCCGTTGGGAGGCCGATTACCGCATCGCTGCAACCGATTGTAACCCTCAACGGAACCGCGGTGACCGTGCCGACGGACTATCGCGGTTACGATCAAAACCGGAATGGTTCTGGCCGGTTCCGCTTCTTCGGAACGCTGGAAATCCCGGTCGCGCGGTCATTGATCCAGCAGAACAACACCATCGTGGTGACATTTCCGGACGCCGGTGGATCAGTCAGCGCGGTTGCGTTGCAGAACCGCATCACCACCCGGGCCTTGTCGCGGCCCTGACGAGGACGCTTTGCACCCGCCGCTTGCTTGCATAGAGCAGGCGGCGGATTGCAAAACCCTCGCACTTGCGCCTTGTTGGGATTGTCGGGATAGGAGCCATGCTGTCCGGCACAGAACTGCTTCGGAATGGTCATTTCCTTAAGGCGAACACGTTGTTTGCAGCGCTGACGCGCCCGCAGATGTTTGCCGGGGTTACCTCATTCTTCGTCGCCCCCATCCGCAATTATGCATTTTTTGAGCAGGCGGTTCTCAAGTGTGAGATCGGCCACGCAGTCCAGAGCAGCCTCGCATACGAATTTAGCTAGCTCTGGATCGTAGATTCCCGAGGCCATCTCGATGCTCAAGCGCAACAACTGCGGCAAGGCCCTGGCCATAGCCCGCGAGGCCCGCAACATCCACGGCGGCGACGGCATCTCGGGCGAGTATCACGTGATGCGCCACGCCGCGAGCCTGGAGACCGTCAACACCTACGAAGGCGCGCACGACGTCCACGCCCTGATCCTGGGCCGAGCGATCACCGGGCTCAACGCGTTCAGACGCCTTCCGAAAGGAAGGCGATCAGCGCCGTCTCGCCCTCCGAGACGACGTCCCGCCGACGTCGCATGAGGACGATATCGGTCTTCCAGGCGTCGCCGCCCAGGTCGCGGCGGGTAAACCCTGCCAGCGGCGCACGATAGCCAGCGGCAGGACGCACAAAAGGTCCTGCCGCGAGATCGTCGACAGGGCATAGAGGATCGAGGCAGTGACGGTGTCGATCGTCGGCGCCGCCACGCGCTCGGCCCGGAAGCGCGCGAAGATGGCAGCCTCCAGCGGCACCGATCTTGGCCCAGTCAACCAGCGTCCGCCGGCGAGATCCTTCAGACGGCCCGCGCCCTCCAGGAGCGGATGCCCTGCCCGCCCAGCCACCACCCAGGTCTCCTGACCGATCACCTGGGCCAGGATCAACGCGTCGGGTGCCTCGATCGACGAGGCCACCGCCAGGTCGATCCGGCCCGCCAGCAGCGCCTGGGTGAACGACAGTTCCGGCCCCTCAGCCACTTCGATCCGCAGATTGGCGTTGGCCGCCTGGAACTCCGCCACCCGCCGCCCCACTCCCCCACCGAGGTGCTGGGGCTGAGCCCCACCACCACGGACGCGGGCCCTCGCCCCAGCAGAGCTTCGATGTCGCGCCGCAGCCGCCCGTCCTCGGCGATAATCGTTCACGCGCTCTCCAGAAGCCGAGCACTGATACGAGTGGCAACGATGCCCTTGGGCGTCCACTCGCCCAACCAACCTCGCTTCGCGCTTTCTTGCGGCCTCGAGCGGTTTTCCTGTCATTTCGCAAAAAAATGCCCGGCGTCGACGACGCCGGGCTTGCGCAGTAAGGGAGGAGAAGCGCGCAGTAAATTAGTCAGACAGACAAAACCTCAATTGCCGACCAGCTGCCAAAAGCATCAAAAACATCACTAATTCAATTTACTTCGTCTTTCCATATCGACGTGAATAAAGCGTATAATTAAATCTCTTGGCAGCGTCACGCATTTCTGGATACGGTATATCTGTGTTGGTAACCCAGCCGACATTGTAATTCTCACCGTCATAGGCGCGACCAGTCACATTGTCGTCGATATATTGAAACCAGTGAGCTCCAACCATCATCGGATTGGCGAGCACCGAGTTCATGTAGATCTCGTACATGCGGCCGCGGTCTTTCTGATCAACCGCCAGCACGAGACCAGGGTTGTAAAGCCCGGTGTCCGTTGCGCTCCCGATATGGAACTCGCCCACGATCGTTGGCCGATCAAGCTTATTGAGAAAGCCCCAAGACTCCGGGTGAAGCTCTTCACGGTAGATATTATAACTTAGAACGTCCGAATACTTTACTGCGGCCTGCGTGACTTCGCTTGGCATGCCCCATTCAGCCATTCTGACGCCCATATAGAGCTGATTTGGCAGGACTCTCCGGATCTCCTCGCGGACCGTTCGGAAGTAGGTGTCAGCATAGTCTGCGAAAAGCCACGACAGGTCCGGCTGCGCCGCCTCCGGAGCGGCGACTCTGACCCCTGCGTCAAACTCGTCCCAGGAGCCGAAGCTCGTCTTCCAAGCCGCATTCAACGCGGCGATCGACTTGTACTTGCCCCGGAGCATGCGCGAGAACGCGGCCTTGGCCGGGCTGTCAGAGGTGGATTTCGACAGCGCATCGAGCACCGCACCATATTGATGGGCGACGCTGTCGGTCAGGCCCCAGCTCTTCTCGTTGTCGATGAACACGCCTACGCACCACGGACTGCTCTTCACCTCACGGCCAACCTGCTCGATGGTCAGCCGAGCGCGACGCTTGAACTCGGGGTCATAGACGTCGGGCAGCGGCGCCCAATAGTCATTGCCCGACGACAGGGTCTTGTACTTGCCGATGATCCAGCCGTTGGCGAAGTACGGCATCTGCTGGTTGTCATAGTACATCGGATCGATCCAGTTGCCGAACGAGGTCATGCCCCAGTCCTTCATCCGATCGAGCGTCACTTGCCGCCAGGTTTGCATGTAGCCGGCACCGTAGCGCCGCTGCAGATTGGCCTTGTAGAAGCTGTAGACTTCGCCGTGCTCGACGGCGCCCTGGTGCAGCGTCCGCCGATAGCCGTAGGCCTCACCGAGCGGCTCCTCATAGGTCGGCAGCCACTGAAACATGTTGCGCCGCAGGGTCGACGACAGGAACCGGGTTCCCACCGATGCGGCCGGCACCGGCACGATGTCGCGCGAGTCTTCCGGGGTCAGCTCTTCCGGATCGATCTTGCGCACAGCGGGATCGCCGAAGTCATAGCCGGTGATGGTCTCAAGGTTGGCCATCCGCACATTGGCGATACCGCTAGAGAAGAATAGGTAGCCCTCCGGATCGACCAGCCACCACTTGCCATTGACCTTCTCGGTCCGGAAGAAGCCGGTCGCCTTCAGCTTCGGCCCCGCCGCCCAGCCGCCAAAACGCGACCGCTCCGGCGCCCCCTTGGAGGCGGCGAGTTCGGCCAGTTCCATCTTGGCCGCCTTCTTTAGTTCGGCGTCCGAGTGGATCTTGACCGGATATTCTTCCTTGGCCGCCTGCCCCCAACGGTCGACGATCTCGGTCAGAAAGAAGGGATCGGCCGGCGGGCTCTGACGAACCCGGACGTTGTCGATGTAGAGCGTCCGTGGCGCGGTCAGCGCCTCGGTTTCGAACGAAATGCTCTTGATCTGAGCCATGTTGGCCGCACGATCGCCATTCCGCCAAAAGAGCTTTTGATCCTTACTTTGCCAGCCTGGAGGATTCTCACGGAGCCCGGTGATAACGTTGCCCTCATAGCCCGTCAGCGGCGCGTAGAACGTCACGGACGCCCCTGCTGCGATCACGCCGGTACGGCGCTGCCCTCGGCCCGAAGCGTCCGTCAGGGTGAAGAAGAACTGGGTCGAAACTGAACCGGGATTATAGATGTCGAAGGCGAGATTGACATCTCCGCGACCGGTCAGGTCCCAGGGCGTGGCCGGTGTGAGCGTCAGCGTGTTTTCAACCTTGGGGCCGTAGGTGACTTGGAGAGATTGCCGCCCCTCCGAAGCGTGCACTGCGACCATCTTGGCGTCGGCGTTCCGCCCCGTGATCTTCACTGCCCCGACGCCCTCGAAACCTTCGAGCACAGTCGCGCCACCGGCGCTAACCTGAGCGAGCACTGGGCTCGCCGAAACCAGCGCCAAGGCAGAAAGTCCCATCAACAGCGCCATTCGAGTCCGCCGAGCCATCTTCAACCTCCCAACCGTTTTGTTAGCGGCGTCACGCGTCGCTTTAACCCCCTTCTGGCCCAACCACTATTTATTGTCAATTGTCGACATTCTTTGCTAGGCCGCTGATTTCAAACTTCGGCGCGAGCCACTGCACCGCGATGAACGCCGCCAGATAGGCAACCGAGGCCCCCCAAAAGACTATCTCGAACGATCCCGTCTCCTGCAGGATCCGCCCTACAACCAGAGCCATGATCATGCCCCCAACAGCCCCGACAGTACCGCCAAAGCCAGCCACCGAGGCGGCTTGGCGGCTTGGGAACATATCCGAGACCATTGTCAGCGCATTGGCCGACCATGCCTGGTGAGCTGCCACGGCGAGACTGATCAGCAGCACGGCGGGCCACAAGCCTTCGACCCTTGGAACGATGGCGGCCGGCGCAGCAAGGCAGGCGCACACCAGCATCGTCGTCTTTCGTGATCGGTTGGGGCTCCATCCAACATCGATCAGCTTCGATGACGCCCAGCCACCAACAATGCTGCCCAAGTCCGCCAGGATGTATACCGTCAGCAAGGGCGGGCCGAACTGATTGATTTGGAGGCCGTGTTGTTTGTGAAGAAAGTCAGGCAGCCAGAATAGGTAAAACCACCACACCGGGTCGGTGAGAAACTTCGCGACCGCATAGGCCAGAGCCCGCCGATTGAAGAGCAGTAGGCGGCTGGCAGCCCCTCGCCCCGCAACAGCCGCCGAACCGCTATCCCTTTTCCCTGACCCTGTCTCGCGCAGCCACAGGATCAACCAGATCAGCCCCGGAACGCCGGCGATGACGAAGGCCCAACGCCAACTTAGCCTGGCCAGAACGATGACAACGAAGATCGGTGCGATCATCGCGCCAAGGTTCGACCCGGCATTGAATAGTCCGGTGGCGAAGGCGCGCTGGCGCTGAGGAAAATATTCCGCAACCGTCTTGACGGCGGCCGGGTAATTGCCCGCCTCGCTCAGGCCCAACGCGAAACGCGCGCCCATGAAACCGCCGGCGGTGCTGACCAAGGCATGGGCCATGATCGCGACGCTCCACGCCAGCGTTGATACGGCATAACCGATGCGGGCACCCACCCTGTCGAGCAACCAGCCCGCCGAGGTCAGGCCGATCGCATAGGCGGCCTGGAAGCCAAAAACCACGTTTCCAAAATCTTGTTCCGACCAACCGATGTCATGGTCGAGTACGGGCTTGAGCACGCCCAGCAGCTGTCGGTCGAAATAATTGATGGTGGTCGCGCAGAACAGCAGGGCGCAGATGCGCCATCGCCTTGGATGCACGCTCTCCCCGTCTGATCGAGCATCTGGCCTCATCGGCACGCCTCCGGCTAGCCTAATAAGCTTCGGGCGGCTCAAAGGCCTTGAGCCGCCTGAGATCGACCTATATTGTCGACACTCGACAATGCGTCAACCGCGCCGTTAAAGCGCGCAGAACGCTTATTTGGGGATCGGAGACCAATGCAGTCCTATCAATGCTTCATCGACGGAGAATGGGTGGACGGCGGCAAGGACGGCGGCTGGATCGAGGTCGCCAATCCCGCTTCTGGCCAGGTGTGGGCGCGCGTCCCGGCGGGACGGCCGGATGACTGCGACGAGGCCCTGGCCGCGGCCGAGCGCGCCGGTCACGCTTGGCGCGCCCTGACCCCGATGCAGCGCGCGGACTATCTCGAGGCGATCAATGTCCGACTCGAAGCCCAGAAGGAGCACTTCGCCCGGCTCCTGGTCCTCGAGCAGGGCAAGACCTATCGCGAAGCGCTTGGCGAGGTGGCCGACACGATCGGCTACATGCGCTATGCGGCCCAGTCGGCGCGCTGGCTGCGGGGCGACATTCTGCCCGCGGACACTCCCGGCGAGCGCCTGATGACGTTCAAGGTGCCGTTCGGCGTCTGCGTCGCGATCTGCGCCTACAACTATCCCCTCGCCCTGATCGGGCGGAAACTCGGCCCCGCCCTGGTCACGGGCAATACGGTGGTCATCAAGCCGCACGAGGCGACGCCGGTCACCGCCAGCGAGTTCTGCAAGCTGGTGGAAGACGCCGGCGTGCCGAAGGGGGTGATCAACATGGTCACCGGCGATGGCGCGAACGTCGGGGCCAAGCTGGTCTCCGACAAGCGGACGCGCGTGATCTCTCTGACGGGCAGCATCGCCGCCGGTCAGCGCGTCGCGCGCCTGGCGGCGGACAATCTCGCCAATCTCGTGCTGGAACTTGGCGGCAAGGCCCCCTTCATCGTCCTGGCCGACGCCGACATTGACGCCGCTGTCGAGGCCGCCGCCGTCGCCCGGTTCGCCAACGGCGGCCAGGTCTGCATCTGCAACGAGATGGCCTTCATCGATCGTCGGGTGGCCAATGAGTTCACCGACAAGCTGCTGAAACGCGTCGCCAAGATCTCGCTCGGCGACCCTATGAACAATCCGGACATGGGCCCGATCACGACTCCGCAAGCCCGGGACCGCATCGCCAACCTCGTCTCGACCGCCAAGGCCGCCGGCGCCGAGGTGCTGATGGGCGGCCGTCCCGCCGCCCCCGCAGGCCTGGACGGCGGCTATTGGTTCGAGCCGACCGTGATCACCGGCAGCGATGCGTCGACGCCGCTGATCCGCGACGAGATCTTCGGCCCCGTCTTGCCCCTGCTGACGATCGACGGGATCGACGAAGCCATCGCCCTGACCAACCAGCGCGACGATGGTCTTTCGGCCTATCTCTGGACTCGGGACAACAGCACGATCAACCACGCTATCGACAGGCTCGAGACTGGCACGGTCTTCGTCAACAAGGGCATCACCGGCTCGTTCCACGGCTACCACAACGGCCACAAGCTCAGCGGCGTCGGCGGGAAGACGGTCCCTACGGTCTCGAGAACTACATGCAGAAGCGCAGCGTCTACATGGCCTATTGATGTCGTCGAGCCCGCGCCCAGACCATTTCCTTGCCATTGACTGGGGCACCACGAACCGCCGGATCTTCGAGATCGCCAACGGGGTCGGGGTGTCCGAACAGCGTGACGAGCAGGGCGTCCGTGCTCTCGAAAGCCGGACAGTACGACCAAGCGCTTGCGTCTACCGCCGCGCGGTTTGGCCAGTTGCCGATCCTGATGGCCGGCATTGATCGGTTCGACCCGCGGCCATGGTCGATGCCGGCTACTGTCCTACGCCCTGCGCTGGGCGACTGGCCGCACGTCTGGTTCCAGGTGGCGGAGAACGCCTGGATCGTGCCTGGCGCCAGCCACAGCGACACCGCCCCATGGCGACGTCATCATGCGCGGGGAAGAGGTGCAGTTCCTGGCGCGATGCGGGTCGGGGCATTACCTCCAAACGCCCTGCTCTGCCAGCCCGGCACCCACTGCCAAATGGGCGCAACTGGTCGACGACGCCATCGCGTCCTTCGAGACGGCGATGACGGGAGAAATGTTCGATCTGTTGCGCACCCACGCGCTGATTGCCCCCCAACTGCAGGGAGAGATCAAGCCTGGCTCGGCCTTTCGCGAAGGCGTGGCGGCGGCGCGGGGCGGAGACCTACTGGGGGGCCTGTTCGGCGTTCGTGCGGACGCGCTCCTCAAACGTCGACCGGCGAACCAGATGGCGTCGTACGCCAGCGGCCTGCTGATCGGCGCCGACTGCGTGGCCCACGCAACGCACACCGTCGTCACCGTCCTGGCCGACAACCGGCTCGGCCCGCTCTATGCCACCGCCCTCGACGAACTCGGCATTACGTCAAGAAATATCGACAGCCAGGCGGCCTTTGTCGCCGGCATCGTCGCCATACGGGAACTGAGCCGTTGACACCTCAAGACACCGAACATCTCGCCGCCCACCCGCTGGTGGCGATCCTACGTGGCGTGCGCCCCACTGAGGTGGTCGACATCGGGCGCGAGGTGATTGCCGCGGGAATCCGGACCCTCGAAGTGCCGTTGAATTCTCCCGAGCCCTTCGACAGCATTAGGTTGCTGGTGGCCGAGTTCGGCGACGAGGCCCTGATCGGCGCAGGGACCGTGCTGACCGCCCATGATGTGCAACGAACGCTTGAGGCGGGCGGCCGGCTCCTGGTCAGCCCAAATACCGATCCAGGCGTGATCACCTACGGATCGAGCGCCGGCGCGGTATGCCTTCCGGGTTTCGAGACGGCCAGCGAAGCCTTTACAGCGCTCGCGGCGGGGGCGATCGGTTTGAAGCTCTTTCCGGCAGAGGCCAAAACCCCGGCGTATCTGAAGGCGCTAAAGGCGGTTCTTCCCGCCGATACGCCAGTGTTTCCAGTCGGAGGCATCTCGCCGGAGACCATGCCAGCTTGGCGCGAGGCCGGTGCGGCGGGCTTTGGCCTCGGATCTGGCTTGTACAAGCCCGGCATGGGTGCGCGGGAAGTGGGCGACAAGGCGCGCGCCTATGTCGCGGCCTTTCGCGACATCTAGTAGAGCCGATGGAGAAGATCAGCTTCGAGGATTATTCCGCACTCATTCTTCCGGACCTGGGCGGAGCCTTGGGCTGCCTTCATTGGCGAGGCATCGCACTCACTCAAGCCTATGACGCTTCGCGACTAGGCAGGGGCGATCCGGCGCGGGTGGGCATGTTTCCGATGACGCCGTTTGCTGGGCGGATTGAGAACGCACGGTTTGAATGGCGCGACGGCCTCCACCAAGTCAGTCGGCCGCCCGGCGAACCTCATGGCCTTCACGGAGATGGCTGGCTAAGCACTTGGGCCGTCATAGGACAAACTCGCGAAACGATAGAGCTTGAACACTGCGGCGACTGTGGCGCGCTGGCTTATCGCGCGACCCTCTTCTATGGGCTCGACGCCGAAGGGCTGAAAGTGAGCCTGACCCTTCGTAGTGACGCCCGCCATCCGCTGCCGTTTGGACTGGGCTTCCACCCCTGGTTTGCCCGTCGTCCTGGCGCGCGCGTTTGCTTTCAGGCTCAGCGCTTTTGGCTTGAGGCTCCCGGCGGTTTTCCCTCCACCTCAATCAGCCTGCCGCAGGAACTCGACTTCGCACAGGGCGCGCCCATACCTAGCACATGGCGCAATAACGTTTACGAGGGCTGGCACCGTCGCTTGGCGATCACTTATCCCGATTTGAACCTCAAAATCTCGATGCAGGCATCGGCTAATCTCAACTGGCTCATGGTCTATGCCAATCCCGAGCTTGACTACATCTGCTTCGAACCCCAGTCACACCGGCCGGCGGCGCATAACTCGCCGGGTCGGGGCCCCCGGTATGGTCTTATGGAACTCATGCCTGGCGAAACTCTCACCGGGGAGGTTCACATCTCCGCGCATAGCCTGTTGGCGACCCACTAGATCAGCCTCTCGAGATTGATCATCGAGATCGCCAGAAGGTGGATGGCGAATAGATAGCCCTGTCGGCTCAACGCCTCCAGCGCTGGACCGGGAAGCGCGGCCAGGGCCTTGGTGTCGATCGCGTACCATCCCTCAAGGGTCGGTGCCTCATCGCCTTTCCCAAGGGCGATCTTGGCAGGCGCCATGAGCCGGTGGTCGCAGATCGCCCGGATAAGATCGCGCGTGACCGCCACGCCAGCCATCATCTCTGACAGGGCCGCCTGCGCTGACCGCACGCCGGCGCTCGGCTGACCGCCGGCGTCGAACAGCGCCTCGCCCTCGGCCGCGGCGACCCGTGGATTGGCCAGGTCGATCGTCAGGGCGGCCTGGCCGTCACGCATCGCCAGGCCGAACGGTCCGCGCCGAACGTCGAGCGGGACGTAGCGTCCCAGCCAGGCGCCGTCGGGCCCGACCATGCGGTTCTCGCCCGGGCGCAGGCCAAGCAGGGCGAACATGCCGAACTGCCCGGTCTGTCCGTCCTTGATGAAGCATATCGGCGCCTCGACCGCGACGCGGTCGAGTTCTTTCGCCACGACGGCGACCATGCACAGCTGGCCCGGGCTCGAGACCTGCAGCGACGGGGACAGTCTCAAGGCCCCGTGGGTCCTGGGGTCGAGCACAGCGACATGGGTCAAGGGACACTCCGTCAAACGGCCGGCATCAGATGGCCGCCAGGCCATAGCGGGAAATCTTGGCGAGCAGGTCGCGGTTTGCGTCGAGCGCGCCGACGAGGGCTTCGGTCTCGTCCCGCACCTTGTCCATCAGCTTCTGGGCGCGCAGGGTCTCATCAGCCGAAAGGCCGCGCGGGCTCGGCTCGGTCTGAAAGCCCATCCCATAGAGAATGTACTGGTAGCTCGCGGCGGGAAACACCTCGACGGCCCGGTCGAAATCATCATGCCAGGGCGGCTGGTGGCGATAGAGACGAAGCGCCTCGCTGAGGCTTTCGGGGATGGTGTCGGTCGCCCGGTTGTCGATCCAGAACGCGTCGTCCTCTCGCCGGCTGAGGATGTAGTGCAGCTTGAGGAAGTCGATGATCCGCTCCCAGCGATAGCGGAAGGTGTTGTTGAACCGCCGCGCCACGACCTCCATGGCGCTCCTCGTCGTTGGCATCTGCTCGCCGATGAACTGGGCCGCGATCTCGATCAGCAGGATGGCGGAGGCTTCGAGCGGTTCCAGGAACCCCGCAGCCAACCCGACCCCCACGCAGTTGCGGACCCAGAACTGTTCGCGGTGGCCCGGTTCGATCCGGATCGTGCGGGACGACAGCTGACGCGGGTCGGCGCCGAGACCCTGAACATAGGCGTGCAAGCGCTCTTCCGCCTGCTCGTCGCTGCAGTGCGCGCTGGAATAGACCATGCCGGTGCCGCGTCGCGACTGAAGTCCGATGTCCCAAATCCAGCCGGCGGGCTGAGCCGTGGAGATGGTGTGCGAGGCGATCGGGCTTTGCGGCTCGGCATAGGGCGCCTGCATGGCCAGAGCGCGGTCGATGAACAGCGTGTCCTTGCAGCTCTTGAAAGGAACCTGGAAATGGCCGCCCAGAAGCACCGAGCGCATGCCCGTGCAGTCGACGAAAAGGTCGGCGTCGATGCGGCCGGCCTGCTGTGTTTCGATGGCCGCGATGTCGCCGTTCTCGGCGGGGATGACCTGGGTGACATCGGCCAGGACGTGCCGCACGCCCAACTGGTCGACGCAGTGGCGCCTGAGGAAGTCGGCGAATTTTCCCGCGTCCAGATGGTAAGCGTAGTTGGCGGTGGCCTCGAACTCGGCCGAGGTGATCTTCTTGGGCGCGAGGCCGTTCTCGCAAAGCGCTTCTTGCGGACAGACGGCGCGGGAAAACGAGAGGTCGGCGTTCGATTGAAGCCAGTGGGGAACGAGATTGGTCTCGAAATACCCCTTCGGAAGCACCAGCGGGTGATAGTAGAAATCGTCGGGTTCGCCGGTGACCCACCGGGCGAACTTCGCCCCTTGTTTGAACGAGGCGTCGCACTCCCGAATAAAATCGGCTTCCTTGATCCCCATCCGCTTGAGGGTCCGGCGCATGGTGGGCCAAGTGCCCTCCCCCACGCCGATGATCGGAACATTCGGGGACTCGACGAGCGCTACTTCAAGCGGTCGTGCGTCCTTGCCGCGCGACATCGCCGCCAACGTGCCGGCTGTAAGCCACCCGGCCGTTCCGCCGCCAACCACCAAAACCCGTTGGATCGCGCGGTCCATGATTGCTCCCTTAAAGCGCCAGGCTAGGAAAAAATAGGGGGTCAATCCACCAGGATTGACCCCGCTTAGGCGCGCAAGATTTTCGCTTCCAGCGCTATCCCACCTAGAACTTCATCCGCACACCGACGGCATAGCGGGCGCCGAACTGCTCAGCGTCCAGAACCTGTTCCTTGAAACGGCCATAACGCCGCGTGTTTGCGTTGGTAAGGTTCAACCCTTCGGCAAACACGGTCATGCTATTGTTGATGTCATAGCTGGCGCTGGCGTCCAACTGACCGTAGGCCGCAACATTGGTTGGCTCAGCACCCAGGCCCAACAGGAACTTGTCGCGCCAGTTGTAGGCCAATCGCGCCTGCAGGCCGTTCTTCTCGTAGAAGCCGACAATGTTATAGGAGTTGCTGAGGCCCGTAAGCGCCAGCACCTGACTAAAGTCATATGGATCCAGCTTCAGGTTACCATCCACAAGCGTGCCGTTCAGGATGACGCCGAAGCCCGTCTCACCGAACGTATGCTGGAGGGTGGCTTCTAGGCCTTGGACCGACGCGGACTTCAGGTTCCCGACCGTGTTGACCTGCCAAGTGATGATCGGGTCGCTGGCTTGCGACAAGCAAGCTGGGTTAGGCGTGGCCGACAGGTCCGGGCAACCTGGGCGCGGATTGACGCTCGGATCGCGCAGCGGATTGCCATTCTTGTCAAGCACCGGCTTGTTCAGGCTGGTCGCGCCGATGAAGTTCGAGACCCATTTCTTGAAGACGCCCACCGAGACGTAGCTCGAGGGTTTGTAGTAGTATTCAGCCGAGAAATCGATGTTGTTTGACGTATAGGGCAGCAGGTTCGGGTTGCCCTGCGAGACGATGAACGGCCCGCCCGGGCGTGAGTTGAGGAACGACGTCTTGGGGAACATCGCGGAAAGACTGCTGCGAGCGATCGTCTTGCTATAGGCCGCGCGAGCAACAAGCTTATCTGTGACGTCCATACGGAAGTCCACGTTGGGCAAGAACTCGGTGTAGCCGCCCTTCAGCGTTTGAGACGTCGGGGTGGTGTCACGAATGACCTGGAGTTCTTGGGGGTGGCGGTAGTTCAAAGCCACGATACCGTTCGCAATGGAATAGGACTGAACGTCCGTCCGCTCGTAACGCAGACCAGCGTTGATCTTGACCGGCATGTCGTTGAAGTCGGTAGCGATATCGAACGAGACGTAGCCAGACCAAGTCTTCTCACCGACGCCGTCCATCGCCGGCGGATCCAGAGCATACTGGTTGTTAGCTTTGACCAAATCGACAAACTGCGTAGCGCTGTAAATCGGAATCTGAGAGAAGAGTTGAGAGGCCCCCGGGAAACTGCTCAGGGCGTTGCCCCGAGGCTCGTACCCATAGGCCAGCCCCTTGAGGGGCACGTTGACGAAGCGGAAGGTCGACAGCGTTAGCGTATCGACCTTGTAGTCTGTAAAGCTACCACCGAAGTTGATGGCTTTGAGCGCCCCGTCGCTCTTCCAATGGCCGGATAGTTGAACCTGATTGATCCGGTTCTTCACCTCGTAACCGCGGACTTGGTAGAGGTCGGACACGATGTTGGAAAAGTCGTAACCGCTGCCAGGAATGGTGGTGTCGTCAAACGCGGCGGTCGGAAGCTTTCCGCTGAACGTGCCGCGGATGTAGTCGATACTGCCGGCCGGGTTACGCAGATCAGCCAGGACCTCTGCGGCCTGCCCGTTCTTAGTGTCGGGATTCGAGTGCGAGGTCGAGGAATGAGCGTCGAGCTCAAAGCTCAGACGATCCGACGCGTCCCACTTGATGTTGCCACCAAAGGAATCGTTGCTGGTATCATTCAGGAACTTCCAAGACCAGAAGTTCAACTCGTCCGTCAGGGTGGTGACATCGACCAATGTCCCGTTCGCGTCAGCCTTGCCCGCGTCGGGCGCATCGAACCAAAAGCTCATTCGATGCATGTCGGTTTTTTCTTTGTAACGCGACATGGTGTAGTCGGCTGTCAGCGTCAATCCGTTGACCGGCTCGGCCTGCAGGACCACCTGACCATTGATCCGCTTGCGGTTGGAATCCCAGGTATCGAGATCAACCGTCCAAGGCGTCCAAAATGCTTTGGTAGGATTTTTCGACGCATCGATGGCGCTGAGGTTCAGCGCGGGATTGTTGCGATCCCCACGGTTGCGGACCCAACCCTGGGTCCCGGCCCTATCCTTGCGAGAGTTACGCTCCGAGTAGGAGCCATTGACCAGGATGCCAAAACGATCATCTGCGAAGGTCGTGCTCAGCAGGCCAGCCACTTCGGGGGTAACCTTGGCGCCCTTCTCTGTGCTTGAATCGTACTGCGCTTTGGCGCTCGCTACAGCCCGGAAACCCGGCCGATCCAGCGGCCGCGGGCTACGGACATTGATCGTCGCGCCAAGACCACCCGAGGTTAGGTCCGCACGGCCGGTCTTATAGACCTCCACCGCAGAGACGCTTTCTGAGGCCAAATCCCGGAAATTGAAACTACGCCCAATGCCTTCGGAAATCAGCGAGGTGGAATTTGGCATCTGGCGCCCATTGAGAGTCACCAGATTAAAGCCAGGCCCGAAACCGCGGACGGTAACGCCATTGCCTTCGTTGTTCGACCGGTCGATGGAAACGCCGGAAATGCGTTGCAGCGATTCGGCAAGGTTCGCGTCAGGAAACTTACCGATGTCCTCAGCGGAAATGGCGTCCACCACGCCGCTGGCGGTGCGCTTCACGGTCATCGAGTCGTTGAGCGATTTACGGATACCGGTGACGACGATCTCGCCGACCATGTCCGATTCTGCGGCCGTGGGCTCGGTGGTTTGCGCCATCGCAGGCGCAGCCAAAAGCGAACCGGCGACGACCATCGCTCCGACGGACGCGCGATACCAAAGCATGGATTTTTCCATTGTTTCCTCCCCTGCGACCTGAGACCGCAGAGGCGGCCCTTGGTGCGTTCTTATCTTGGATATCCTATGCGACCCATCCGGTCGATTGTCAACAATGGACATTGTTAATCATATCGCACGACAATTCTTCAGCGGCGGTAGGATCCCATGGGTCTATCTCTTGCAAGCTCGCCAGAACCGGCGCCCGTCGCTCGACGACGCGTCGCCAAGGGGCTGACGACGGACAATTTTTCGACGAGGGCGACCTGATCCGCGAGCGCCTGATGAACGCGGAGGTCATCCGGTCCTCGCGCTCGCGGCGCCCCTCAGTTGTTGGCGCCGCGTAGATCCCTAGTACGTCGAGCGCCCGCCGGTCATGTCGAACACCGCTGCGGTTGAAAACGCGGCGCGGTCCGAGGCGAGAAACGCGATCATCTCGGCGACCTCTTCGGCGGTACCCGGTCGGCCCATGGGGATCTTGGCCAGCATGTAGCCCAGCTGCTCTTCTGACACGTCCGCCAGCATCTCGGTCTGGATGACCGCCGGGGTGACGACGTTACAGGTGATGTTGGATCGGGCTAGCTCTTTGCCCAGAGATTTGGTCAGGGCGATCACGCCCGCCTTCGATGCCGAATAGGCCGAGGCGTTGGGATTGCCTTCCTTCCCCGCCACGGAGGCGAGGTTGACGATCCGGCCGTAGCCCGCCCGGCGCATATGGGGGACGGCGGCGCGGCAGCAGTGGAAGATCCCGCCCAGATTGACCGCCATCACCTTATGCCAGACCTCGATCGGGAAATCCTCGACCAGCGCATTGACGCCGGCAATCCCGGCGCAATTGATCAGAATGTGCACGCCGCCGCCGGCCTGAGCCGCCTCGGCCATCGCCTGTTCGACCGCGGCGTAGTCCGCGATGTCGACGACCGCGACCGCCGCACCCTCGCCCAGACGGGCCTGCGCGGATTCGAGGGCCTCGGCGTTGACGTCCCACAGGGTGACCGTGCCGCCCGCCGCAAGCAGGCGCTGGGCAGCGGCGAACCCCATGCCTCGGGCGCCGCCGGTGATCACCGCATGTTTGCCGGAGAATTCGCGATCCGCGCTCATAGCGAGGTCACCTTCTGTCGCTGCTGGCCCAATCCTTCGATGCCCAGGGTCACCGTCTCGCCGGCCTTCAGCCAGCGTTGCGGCGACATGCCCGCGCCGACGCCAGGCGGCGTGCCGGTGCAGATCAAGTCGCCCGGCTCAAGCCGGCAGAACTCGCTCATATAGGAGACGATGGTCAGCGGATCGAAGATCATGGTCGAGGTCGAACCGGTCTGCATCCGCTCCCCGTCGACATCCAGCCACATCGACAGATCGCCGGCGTCGACCTCGTCGGCGGTAACCAGCCAGGGGCCGACCGGGCAGAAGTTCGGGAAGCTCTTGCCCTTCACCCACTGCCCCTCGCGCTCCATCTGCCAGGCGCGCTCGGAGACGTCGTTGACCACGACATATCCAAAGATGCAGTCCGCCGCCTGGTCCCGGCTGATCCGCAGAGCGGGCTTGCCGATGACGATGCCCAGCTCGACTTCCCAGTCGAGCTTGGTCATTTCGGGGCTGCGCAGGATGGGGTCGTACGGACCGCAGAACGTCCCGCTCGACTTGTTGAACAGGATCGGCTCTTTGGGCACCGGCAAACCGGCCTCGGCGGCGTGATCCGAGTAGTTGAGACCGACGCACCAGATGTTCTTGGGCTGGGCTATGGGCGGCGCCGTTCGAACCTTCGCCGCGTCGAACACGGGAAGGCTCGCCAGGTCCGCGCCCGTCACGGCGTCGGCCAAGGCCCCGCCAAGCGTCGCCGGGCCGATGTCGCCGACCAAGCCGGAGATGTCTCGGAGCGCGCCGTCCGCATCCAGGACGCAGGGGGTCTTGGGGCCGCCTTGCTCGCCAAACCGCATGAACTTCATTGCTTCTTCCCCCACCAGGTGTTCGCCAGGGCCCGACCGCCGACAAAGCCGCCCATGCCGGGCGCGCTCTGCATGCGCAGGCATTCATTCCATTTGGCCATGCGCTCGGAGCGCGTGAACGAGCCCACCTTCAGCTGCGCGGCGTCCAACCCCGCGGCCAGGTGACTGATCGAGACGTCTTCGGTCTCGCCCGAGCGCGCCGAGACGATCGCGCCAAAGCCATGACGACCGGCGGCCGCGAACGCCTCCGCAGCCTCGCTCACCGTTCCAGCCTGGTTGACCTTGATCAGGACGGCGTTGCACGCGCCATCCGCCGCGGCCTGGTCGACCAGCGCGGCGTTCGTCACCAGATAGTCGTCGCCAATGATCTGCACCCGGTCACCAAAGGCCTGGGTGAAGGCGATCATCCCGTTGCGGTCGTCCTCGGCGAGCGGATCTTCGATCGACGCGATAGGATACCGGTCGAGCCAACCTTCCAGCATCGCCGCCATGTCATCGGACCCGAGCGCCCGCCCCTCCAGGGCCAGCACATAGCGCCCATCAACGAAGAACTCCGAGGCCGCGATGTCGAGCGAGATCACCACCCGATCGCCGGGGGTTTCGCCAGCGCCTTCGATGGCGCGCATCAGGCAGTCGAGCGCTTCCTCGTTGGACGTGAAGTTCGGCCACCAGCCCCCTTCGTCGGCGACGCCCGCAAGGCCACCGCGCTCCTCCATCACCTTGCCGGCGGCCCAATAGATCCGAGACGTGATCTCCATCACCTCTTCGAAGGCACGCGCACCAGGGACCATGACCATGAAGTCCTGGATGTCGACCCGACGCCCCGCATGGGCCCCGCCACCGAAGATCTGGATCTCCGGAAGCGGCAGGCTGGGACGGCGCCCATAGAGATCTGCGACACGCCGCCACAACGGCGTCCCGGCGGCGGCGGCCGAGGCGTGCAGGACGGCGAGCGAGGTCGCGACCATCGCATTTCCGCCGAGCTTGCTCTTGTTGGCCGTGCCGTCGAGCGCGCACAGCGCCGCGTCGATGTCCCGCTGATCGCAAGCGTCCCGTCCGCTCAGCGCCGCAGCGATCGGCCCGTTCACATTCTCGACCGCGTGGCTGACATCGAGTCCGGCCAATCGCTCGCCACCGTCTCGCAGGTCGATCGCCTCGCGACGGCCGCGCGAGGCCCCGGCCGGTGCGATGGCCCGCCCCTGCGCTCCGCCCGCAAGCGTCACCTCGACTTCCACGGTCGGACGACCGCGGGAATCCCAGATGCGCCGGCCAACGATTTTCTCGATTGCGGCCTTGCTCAATGCAGGTCCCCTTCAAATGCGGTCAAGATTGCGCCAACAGTCTCGGGCGGCCCGGCGATGAGCGGCACGGCCAGGCTCCGGACGGCCTGTCGTTGGACCTCATCCAGGTATTCGACCGGCGATTTGCCATCGATGCGGGCGAGTAGGAGCATGGGGAGAAGACGCGCGAGCCGCACCTCGAAGGCGCTTTGATCCTCCCACGTCAGCGCCTGGCCATATTCGTCCAGAAAGTGGCGAACAGCATCCAGCAAGGCGCGCGCGCGTGCCGGCGCACGGATGGCCTTGAGCAAGAAGTGGTTCAGGCAAAAGGCGACGTCGAACACGGGGTCGCCCATCGTCGCGCACTCGGCGTCGAGCAAGACCGGGCGAGCGCCGACAAACAGGATGTTCTTGGGACTGACATCGCCATGGACCAGGACCGTCCGGGCGAGCGCCAGGTCCTGCGCCATGCGACCGATCGGCTCCGTCAGTTTCGGGTAGACGACGATCAAGCTACGCAGATAGGGCTCGATCCGCAGCGCTTCGAAGTCCTCCTGGTTGGCGAACTTTGTCGCCAGCCCCTCCTCCGCTGACGAGCGGGCATGGATCATTCCGATCAGTCGAGCGAGGCCTCGAACGTCAGCCTCCCTGGGCCGATTGGCCAACAGATCCGTTTTCCAATTCCGCAGGTCGGGAGCATCCAGGAGCTCCATGGCAAACCCGCCAAGTGCGGCGCTGCGCCCGAAGAGCTTGGGGACATTGTCCGGCGCGAAGGCCGCAACGAACTCGAGCCAGCGATACTCGGCAGCGTTGCGATGCACCGGCGCCTTCCAGTCAGCTGAGACCCGAAGCTGTTCCAGAGCGAACTTGACACAGTAGCGGCCATGGTCGGTGTCGACCCGCAGGACGTCGGAGGAAACTCCCCCCGTCAGCGGGCGCACGCTGATCGACGCACCTGGCCGCGTTAGACCCAGCTCGCCCATCAAACGATGACAACGGTCAAATAGCTCAGGCTCAACCATGAAAACCAATATTGTTCACGTGAACAATGGCGCTATTGCACGAATAGCCGTATTGTCGCAAGAGAAATCATGCGTGCCTGAGAACCCAGATCGTGCCAGCCAAGGTCACCCTCAAAACCCTAGCGCGCGAGCTTGGGATGTCACACATGACCGTCTCTCGGGCGCTCAACGACCACCCCAATGTCAGCGCGAACGTGCGCGAACGGGTGCTCAAGCTTGCGACCGAAGCCGGCTATGTTCAGTCGGCTTCCGCCAAGTCGCTGCGCGGCCTGAAGTCCGGCGCCGTCGGCCTGCTGCTGCCTAATATCGTCAATGAGTTCTATGCCCAGTTCGCCCAGGCGTTCGGCGACCTTTGCGCCCAGCAGCGGCTCAACCTGGTCATCCATCTGACCGGCGAGGACGAAGATAGAGAAAGGCAGGCGCTGACCCAGCTTCGGGGCCTGCACGCCGATACGGCGATCATCGTGCCCACGGTCCGCGGTCACTATGGCCTGGCCGGCCCGATCGGCTCGGGCATGCGCTTGCTGTTTCTGACAAGAACGCCGTCCGACGCCCCGCCGGCCGCCGCCGTCGAGATCGACGATCAAGGCGCCATCGCACAGGCGGTGTCCCACCTCGCGAACGCGGGACATCAGGAGATCGCCTTCATCGGCCCGACGACGGCGCTGTCGACGGGTCGTAGCCGTCATGACGCTTTCCTTCGGGCCATGCACGCCGCTTCTCTCGCTACGCCGCCTGAGAGGGTCATCGCCGGCCCGCCGGTCTACGGCCACGGTCGCGACGCCGTCAGGACGCTGCTCGCCAGCCAGGCTCGTCCTACGGCGATCCTTTGCGGCGGTGTTGAAATCACCCGCGGCGCCATCGAGCAGCTGCTGGAGGCCAACATCGCGCTCGGCGACGATCTCGCCTTCGTGGGCTACGGGGACCCGACGATCTACAGCTGGCTGTGCGGCGGCGTCTCGTCCATCGCCCTGCCCATCGACGCGCTGGCGCGCTCGGCTTTCGATCTGGCGACCGCCGTCAGCCCGCCGCCGGCCCAGCGCATGACCCACGACGCTCGACTGGTCGTTCGCCGGTCCTCCCGGGCGATCAATCGCCCTTAGACGACCAGGGCACGGGTCCAGACCCGTGCGCCGGCTATCGGACGTTGGCCTGCAACGCTGCGATCGCCGCATCCTCGTCGCCCGCCAGGATGGCGTTGTAGATCGCCTCATGTTCAGCGATCGACTCTTCGGGCGTGGTGATGCGCTGATAGTTCATGCGCATCCGCATGATCACCGGCTGCCAGAGGTTCACGAGGTCCTCACCGCCGCCCGCGCGGACAATCGAGCGGTGACAGGCGATGTCGGCCTTGGTCACCTCGGCGAAATTGCCAGATTGGAAGCTCTGAGCCAGATCGGCCAGGGCGCGCTTGAAGCTTTTCTCCAGTTCTTCGCCGGGTCTCTTGATGGCTTGTCGAACCGCGAACGTCTCGATCGACAGTCGGAGTTTGATCAACAGCGCCTGCACGTCCGGCGGGGCGACATCAGCGACGGAGGTGCCCTTGTTGGCGCGCAGGACGAGCAGCCCCTCCTTGGACAGCTCGAAGAGGACGTCCCGTATACGTCCGCGCGAGACGCCAAATCGTTCGGCGAGCTCGATCTCTGTGAGCTTCTGATTAGGAGCGAGCTCGCCGGAAATGATCTCGGAGCGAAGACGCTCGGCGATCTGCTCCTTGACTGCCAAAACGGTCGTTTGCTGCATCACTTCAGTCCAATTCTTTCGCCGACTCGGTCCGCTCGTCCAAGGGTCCGACCCAGAATGTATAGGCAGCCAAGCCGATTAGGGTAACCGCTGTCACGTAAATCAGCGCTCCGGAAAAGTCCTGCGCCCTGACCAGAACACCGATCACCGTGGGCGTTACGGCAGCCGACAGGCCTCCGACCAGGTTGAAAACCCCGCCCACGAGCCCGAGCTGGTCACGCGGCGCGAGCAACGAGACGAAGATCCAGGTGATCGATGCCATGCCATTGCCGAAGAAGGCAATGGACATCAGCACCAGCGCCACGTCGTTCGACTTCGCCCACAGCGCCCCCAGGATAAGGCACGAGAGGAGAATGCCCGTAATGACGGGCCCCTTGCGTGCGATCCCGGCGCCGACGCCCCGGCGCACAAGCCAGTCAGAGATGGCGCCGGACAGCAGCACCCCGGCCAGGGCGCAGAGGAACGGAACGCCGGCCATGAACCCGACCTTGTCGAAGGCGATCCCGCGCGCCTGGACCAGATAGGTCGGAAACCAAGTCAGGAAGAAGATGCTGACGGTTCCGATGCAGAACTGGCCCAGATAGACGCCCCGCATCCGCCGATTGGCGAAGGCGGACCAGATCTCCTTCAACGAAGGCAGGAGGGCCTTGCGTCTCGAGCCGCCCCAGTCGACGGCGGCGCCCGAGGCCCGTAAGGCCTCAAGCTCCGTCCGACTGACGCGCGTATCCGCCTGCGGGTCGCGGTAGATGGCGAACCAAACGCCGGCCCAGGCCAATCCTAGTAGACCGCAAGCGTAGAATAGGCAGCGCCAGCCGAAGTGGGCCTGAAACGCGACAAGCACCGGCGCCAGTACAGCGAGGCCAAGAAATTGCCCGGAGGTGTAGAACCCGATCGCGCCCGCCCGCTCCCGTGTCGAGAACCAGCTCGTCACCACCCGATTGTTGATCGGATAGGACGGCGCTTCAAACGCGCCGATCAGCACGCGGCAGACCAGCAGCAACAAGACCGAACCGGCCAGGCCCTGCAACATGGTGACGAGGGACCAGAGACCGAGCAGCACCGGATAGAGGATGCGCGGCGCGATCCGGTCCGCCAAGATTCCGCCGGGGATTTGGCACAGGGAATAGGACCAGGCGAAGGCCGAGAACACCAACCCCATCTGCACGCTGGACAGCCCAAGACTGCGCGTCAGATCGATCGCCGCGATGGCGATGTTCGTCCGGTCGAGATAGTTGATCACGACCGTGACGAAGAGGGCCAGCAGCATGACGAACCGCTGCGACGGCAGGACGCTGCGCCCTACCAATTGGTGTAAGACCCATCAGGCTTGTAGCGCCTTGGCGGTTCCCAATACGCAAAATGGGCTGCGGCGACCGCGTCTTCGTCCACCGTCAGGCCAAGGCCCGGCGCTTGCGGAACGGCGAATGACGCGCCGTCCAGCTGCGGCCTGTCCGGGAACATCCGGTCGTAGTCCGTCATGTCCAGGCCGTAGGGGTCGACTTCCTGCCAGGCCAGGTTCGGCGCCGCCGCCGACATGTGGATGGTCGCCATCGTGCAGATCGGCCCCAGCGGATCGTGCGGCATGAGGTCGATATAATGCGCCTCGGCCATGGCGGCGATCTTCATGGCCTCGGTGAACCCGCCGACATTGCAGATGTCCACCCGGGCGAAATTGGTTAGCCCGCCTTCGATGTACGGCAGGAAATCCCACTTGCTGGCGAACTCCTCGCCGATCGCGAAGGGCACGGCTGTCATGTCGCGAAGCGTACGATAGGCCCCCGGACATTGCTGCCGAATGGGCTCCTCCAGAAAGTCGAGGGTGCCCGACGGCATCCGCTGACAAAAGCTGGCGGCCTCGGCGACCTGCAGTCGGTGATGGAAGTCGATGCCCAGGGTGACCGCGGAGCCGAGCTCCTGTCGCGCCTCGACCAGCGCGCCCGCCGCTTGGGCGATCGCCTGCCGGGGATCATAGATATGCCCGCTGGGCTTGGCCTCGCCGACCGTGGCGCGAATGCAGTCCCAGCCCCGCGACTTGAGCGCGACCATGTCGGCAATCATCGCCTCGCCGTGCGCCGCCGTGCTGGTGATGAAGCACGGGATCCGGTCGCGCTGGGCGCCGCCCAGCAGACGATGGATCGGTACACCCAACGCCTTGCCGGCGATATCCCACAGGGCGATATCGATCGCGGAGATCGCCGCGGTGATGGTGCGGCCGCCTTCGAAATACTGCCCGCGGTACATCTCCTGCCATAGGGCGCCGATATTCCGGGCGTCCTTGCCGATCAGGAACTCGCGGAAGTGTCCTACCATCGCGGCGACCGCCTGCTCCCGGCTCGACAATCCCGATTCCCCCCAACCGAAGAGCCCTTCGTCCGTCTCGACCTTTACCAGACAGAGATTTCGGTGCCCGGCCCAGACGGGATAAGCGGTTACAGCGGTGATTTTCATGCGAACTGCCTTCCGAGCGCTATTTCAGGTCATCGTCGCGGCACAGCTGCGCAGCCATGCCGTGGTCGGCCAGAAGCTCGGCTCCCGTCATCGCACTGGCGCGTTCTGACACCAAAAAAGCCGCGATGGCCCCGATTTCCTCGATCGTCGCGAACCCGCCGTCGGCGTGCATGGCGTTGAAGCCGGTCTCCAGGCTCGGCGAGCGGTCGATCACACCTTGCACCGCCTCGGTGCGCGTCAAGCCAGGACTTAGCGTGTTGGCGCGGATGCCGCGCTTGCCCAGGCTCCAGGCCATCGCCCGGGTCATGGCCGAAATGGCGCCCTTGGTCGCCGCATACATTTCATAGCCGGCGACGCTGGAGGTCCCGTGGTTGGACGAGACGTTCACGATCGCCGCGCCGCGCGGCATGACCGGCGCAAGCCACTGGGTGAGCAGGAACATCGACCGGACGTTCGTATTCCAGAGCCTGTCGGCGTCCGCGATCGAGAACTCGAGGAAATCACCTTCGATGGTGACACCGGCGTTGTTGATCAAGCCGTCCACGGTCGTCAGATGGTCCTTGGCGGCCTCGGCGAAGGCCTTCAGGCTTTCGATCGAGGAGATGTCGCAGGGCATGAAGGTCACGTCATGGCCTTGGGCGCGCAGCGCCTGCGCCCGGTCCTCGCCATTGCTGCGCTGGCAGAACACCACCCGCGCGCCCGCCGCGCAGCAGGCCTGGACTATGCCCCATCCGATGCCCGCGCCGCCGCCAGTGACGACGATCGACTTACCGTTCAGAAATTTGTCTTGCATCATGACTTAACGCCTCCACGCGCTGAGTTCGCGCGCGACCTCTTCGATGGTTTTGCCGCGGGTCTCGGGCAGCATTTTCCAGAGCACCAGCAAGCCGGCGACAACGAACGCCGCGTAGACGCCAAACACCGACGCGGCGCCAAAGCTGATCAGTTGCCAGGGGAACAGCTGCTGCACGGCGTAGTTCACCAGACTGGTCGCAAGCGCGCAGGTCGGGATGGCCACGCCCCGCACGGCGGTCGGAAAGATCTCCGACAGAATCACCCACATGATCGGCCCGATGGAAAACTGGAACGCCGTGACGAAGGCGGCGATGCCGATCAGCACCAGCGGGATGTTCAGCGAGGTGGCCGCCTTCAGCAGTTCGGCTTCATTGGCCTGGGCGACCTCGGCCCCCAACGTGTTCGCCAGTTCGCGCTTCAGCACGACATCGCTCGGGAAGGACTTGCCGACCAGGGGCTGCAGGGCCGCGCGGTCGATCGAGGCCGGCAGTTCGGCGACGCGTTCGGCCGGCAGTTGATAGGTCGCGGTGGCGAACGCCAAAGAACAGGCGATCAGGCTCGCGGCCGCGACGCTCAGGCCGCCCAGCAGAATGGTGCGACGCCCCACCCGATCGATGAAGACCAGCGCCAGGGACGTGGCGATGATGCTGAAAACGCCGTTCACGACGGGCACCAGGAACGAGGCGTCGGCGCCGACGCCCGCCTGTTCGACCACGTAGGGCGCATAGAACATGATCGCGTTGATGCCGGTCGCCGGCTGGATGGCGGCGATAATGAACCCGATCACGGCCGCCTTGCGGATGCTGGGCGAGAACATTTCTCGAAGCTTCTGCAGTGTGCCGGCCTCGCCCTCGGTCGTTTCCGAGCGAATGGTCTGATCGATCTCGGTAAGCGCCTGCTCGACCTCGCCCGGTCCGATCAATCCACTCATGACCGTGCGGGCTTCTTCGACGCGCCCTTTGAGCATCAGCCAGCGCGGGCTCTCGGGGACACGCATCAGGAAGAGCACCCAAAGGATCGACGGCGGGATCTGAACCCCCAGCATCCACTGCCACGTGTACTGGGCCATCCCGGTGCTGACCGCGATCGGACTTCCGTCGGTGACCCAACCCTGAATGAAGTAGTTGGCCAGATAGGCCACGAAGAGGCCGACGACGATGTTCAGCTGGTTGACGGCCACGAGCAGGCCGCGTCGGGCCGGCGGGGCGATTTCGCCGACATACATCGAGGACACCGAGAGCGAGGCGAACGCCAATCCGCCCAGGAAGCGCGCGGCGACCAACTGGGCGATGTTCTGCGAGACGACGGCCAGCAGCACCGAAAGTAGATAGAGCCAGCCGATGATCAGCAAGGTCCTGCGCCGACCCAAACGGTCGCAGACCGTTCCGGTCACGAGCAACGCCAGCACCACGCCCAGCGCCGGCGAACTGACCGCATAGCCGAAGCCGATGGCGTCGGTATGCAGTTTCTCGATGATGTAGGCCTTGGTGCCGGAGATCAGAGCGGCGTCCAGGCCGAACACGAAGCCGCCGAAACACACCATGATCGCCAGGATCAGGGCCCGTCGATTGGTTTGGACTTGGCTCACCGCCCCCGAAGGGGTGCTGACTACGGGACCGGCCATCAGTGGAACTTCCGAATATGGGATTGGAACAGCCGCTGTTGGCCGTACGAAAGCGGATGGAAAACGACAACCGCGCCATTTAGGGGGTGTCCGGACAACAGCGTCTGACTCATCTATCCTCCCGGGCGGCGCCGGCTTCCTCGTCTAGCGCTCGCCGCGCGTCAATTGTCAACAATTCCGAGTGACGCCCTAGAGACCCTTCACTTGGGTCTCCACGCGAAGGAGCACGTCATGGGCGGTGATGAACAGGGTTGAGCCCTGCTCGCCGAAACAACAGTTGCCGGTCGCCTTTCCGGTGACGATGCGCCCCAGCGCCTTGCCCTCGGGATCGATGATGGCCACGCCGCCGGGCGCGGTGGCGAAAAGCACGCCTTCGGTCGTGACCTTCAGGCCGTCCGGCATGCCGGGGCTGCCGTCCGCCTGGAAGACGCGCATGTCGAACCAGACGCCCGCGTCACGCCGCCACTCCCCGCTTTGGCTCGAATACCGAACGATCCGCGGCGCCTCGCTGTCGGACGTCGAGACGTACAGATGCTCGCCGTCGGGGGACAGTGCGACGCCGTTCGGAAAGGCCAGGGTCCCGTCCACCAGGGCGACGCGCCCGTCCGGACTCCGGCGATAGACGCCGTTGACGCTCCGCTTCTGCGACGGCGCGTACTTGCCTTCGATCAGCCCGGTCGGCGGATCCGAAAAATAGACGGTCCCGTCCGCAGCGCGGACCAGGTCGTTGGGACTGTTGAACGGATCGGCGTTGGGTCCCCGCACGAACGGCGCGGCCTGGCCCGTGGTCAGGTCGTAGAGGAGGATCGAGCGACTGTCCTGGTCGCACATCAGGACCTTGTCGTCGGGGCGCAAATAGAGAAGGCCGTTTGTGCCCGGCATGACGAACGCCGGCGCGCCGCCGAACCCGCCGGGTGATCTCAGCACGCCCAGTCCGGCCTCGCGGCTCCACATCCGGACCAGATTGGCCGGGATGTCCGAAAAATAGAGACGGCCGCGCTTGCTGTCCCAAGTGGGCCCTTCGCTCCACGAGAAACCGCCGCCGAGGCGTTCGATCTTCGTGTCTACGGGCAGGATTTTGTCGAGTGCGGCCGAGAAGCGATCGACGCGAAACGCCTCGGAGGGGCCTGCAGTCTGCTCGGCGTGAGGCCGCCCAGCCGCGCCGGCGGACGCCAACAGCGCACCGGCGGCCAACACGGCGCGACGCGAAACACACGCCTCCCAGCGATCTTCCGTCGCCATAAGCTGCCTCCCCACTCTAACGCGACAAGCCTTGACACGATTGTCAACATTCGACAATCAAAAAGGAGGCAGTGGTGAAAGTGTCATGGGGTCCAACGAAAAAATGGTGCAGTCGGGAAATCGCTCGATCATGCTCGTCGCCCCCGCGCTTTACCGCGTGCCGCTGAGCGAGGCGCTGACCGACGCCGGCCACGGGCTTCACACCCATTTCGAACTGGTCACGTGCCGCATCGCCAGCGCCGACGGCGTCGAGGGTGTCGGCTACACCTACACCGGCGGCCGCGGCGGAAGCGCCATCGTCGCGCTGATCCGCGATGCGATCGCGCCGCTGCTGATCGGGCGGGACGCCAACGACATCGAGGAACTGTGGCGCTGGCAGCTGCGCGCGCTCCACTATCTGGGCATGGGCGGCGTGGTCGGCTTCGCCGTCGGCGCGGTCGACATCGCGCTCTGGGACCTAAAGTGCAAGCGCGAGAACACCCCCCTGTGGCGCGCCGCGGGCGGTCAGACCGATCGTGTGGGCTGCTACCGCGGCCTGATCGATCTTGGCTATTCCGACGAACACCTGCTGGACGTCGTCGCCCGGGAGATGAGCAGCGGCCATACCGGCATCAAGCTCAAGGTGGGGCGAACCGAAATCGCCCGCGACGTGGCGCGGGTGAAGGCGGTCCGGGCGCTGATCGGGCCCGACAAGGCGCTGATGGCCGACGCCAACTATTCCTGGGACGCCCAGAGCGCTATCGAGTTCGGGCGCGGCGTCGCCGACTGCGATCTGACCTGGTTCGAAGAGCCGGTCGCGCATGACGATCTGGACGCCTATGCCGAAGTCTCAGAGGCGATCGATATTCCGCTCGCTTCCGGCGAGAACTGGCGCACGGTGCCCGAGTTCGAGAACGCCGTCGCACGGGCGAAGATCGGCTATCTGCAGCCCGACGCCTCGAACCTCGGCGGCATCACGCCTTGGCTGAAAGTAGCCGAACTGGCCCGCAAGGCGAAGCTGCCGGTGGCCTCGCACGGCATGCACGAGTTGCACGTGTCGCTGATGGCGGCCCAGCCGAACGCGGCGCTTCTCGAAGTCCATTCCTTCCCGATCGACGCCTACACCACAACCCCCCTGCAGGTCGTGGACGGCGTGGCTACAGCGCCTTCGACGCCGGGCATCGGGGTCACTTTCGACCACAGTTTGTTGGCGGCCCACCGCGTCGCCTGAAGCGAGAACAGCCATGAAAAGCGCAATCTATGTCGGACAGGGCCGGTTTGAGATCGGTCCTGGTGATCGTCTGCGGCCTGGTCCCGGTGAAGTCACGCTCGAGGTCGGCTATGTCGGCCTGTGCGGCACCGATCTGCACGTCTATCACGGGAACATGGACCATCGCGTCTGTCCGCCCGGCGTGATCGGCCATGAAATGTCCGGCGTGATCACCGATCTGGGCGACAACGTCGACGGCTTCGCCAAGGGCGACCAGGTCGTCGTTCGGCCGCTCGACTATTGCGGCGACTGCCCCGCCTGCCACGCCGGCCATTCGCATGTCTGCCACAAGCTCAAATTCATGGGCATCGACTCGTCGGGCGCGCTGCAGTCGTTCTGGACGGTGAAGGCCCGCACCCTGCACAAGCTGCCGGCGTCGATCGACCTGCGTCGCGGCGCCCTCGTCGAGCCGCTGGCGGTCGCTTGCCACGATGTGGCCCGGGCGCGAGTGCAGGCCGGCGAACGCGTCGTCGTGCTGGGCGGCGGCCCGATCGGTCAGTTGATCGCGTTGGTCGCCAAGGCGCGCGGCGCCGAGGTTCTGATCTCCGAACCGACCGCCGTGCGCCGTCAATACGCGGCCGACGCGGGCTTTGCCGCCTTCGATCCGACCACCGGCGACCTGGCCGCGCATGTGACCGAATGGACCGAGGGCAAGGGCGCGGACGTGGTGTTCGAGGTTGCGGGCGTTCAGGCCACGGTGACAGCCATGACCGACATCGCCGCGACGCGCGGCCGGATCTGCATGGTCGCGATCCACTCCAGCAAGCCGCAGGTCGACCTCTTCAGGTTCTTCTGGCGCGAATTGGAGCTGGTCGGCGCGCGCGTCTATGAAGCCGTCGACTTCGACGCAGCCATCGAGTTGATCGCCAGCGGCGCGGTCGACGTCGACGCCCTGATCACCTCGGTGCGCCCGATCGACGAAATCCAAAAGGCCTTCGAGGCCATGGACAGCGCCGACCCCGGCATGAAAACCCTGTTGGAGTGCAGCCATTGAGCGACAAGATGTTCGACCTGACCGGTAAGGTGGCGCTCGTCACGGGCTGTCGCCGTGGAATCGGCATGGCGATGGCCGTGGCGCTGGCCGAGGCCGGCGCCGACATCATCGGCGTCTCCGCCTCGCTGGATCCGGCCACCGACGAGGTCGCCAAGGCAATCAAGGCGGCCGGGCGCGCATTCGCCGGATACAAATGCGATTTCGCCGATCGCGCCGCGTTCGATGAGACGCTGGCGACCATCCTGCTGGACCATCCGCGGATCGACATCCTGGTCAACAACGCCGGCACGATCATGCGCGCCCCGGCGGCCGAGCATCCCGACGACCTCTGGGACACGGTCATCGAGGTGAACCTCAGCGCCCAGTTCCGGCTGACCCGCGAGGTCGGTAAGCGGATGATCGCTCAGGGCGGCGGCAAGGTGATCTTCACCGCCTCGCTGCTGTCCTACCAGGGCGGGATCAATGTTCCGGGCTATGCGGCCAGCAAGGGCGGCGTCCACCAGCTGACCATGGCCTTCGCCAACGAGTGGGCGGCCAAGGGCGTCAACGTCAACGCCATCGCGCCTGGCTATATCTCGACCGACAACACCGAGGCCCTGCGCGCCGACAAGGCGCGGGCGGACTCGATCCTGGCCCGTATCCCGGCCGGCCGCTGGGGCGAGCCCGACGACTTCAAGGGCCCGGTCGTGTTCCTGGCCTCGCCGGCGTCGAACTATATGCATGGCGCGACACTGTTGATCGACGGCGGCTGGATGGGGCGCTGATCATGGATCTCGCGCTCTACACGATCGAGGACGGCGCGGACCAAGCGCCGCGCGTCACGCAGTCCGCCTTGCCGCCCCTGGAGGTCATCGCCGATCTCCATGTATTCTACGCCCCCTTGCTCTCGATCGAGAGCAAGGGGGTCACCCTGGCGCGCGGACGCGTTGAACCCGGCGTCGAGGTTCCGCCTCATGCCGCCGGGTCGCGCTACATCGCCTTGGTGGTGTCGGGGACCGGCCTGCTGACGCTGATGCGCGCCACGGTCGATGTCCCCGAAACGTCTCTGGCCTACCAGCCGGGGACGTTGATCGACTTCCCGCCCAACGCCCGCCACGGATGGATCAATACCGGGCCCGAGCCGCTCGAGTGGATCGGCCTGGATCTCGGCGCCTGATCGGCAAGGTTCAGATCGAGAACTGAACCTTGCCACCGGCCTGGCCCGACGTGGCCAGGGCGAACGCTTCACGGGCCTCTTCCAGCGGGAAGGTCCGGCCGATCAGCAACGAAAAATCGAACTGACCCGAAGCGATGATCGCCATCGCTTCGCGGAATTCGCGATTGAACTGGAACGCGCCGATGATGCTGAGCTCCTTCAGCATGATCAGGTTCAGATCGACCCCATTGGCGCCCGGCTGCAGCGTCGAGACGACCGCGACCGCACCGCCCTTGCGCGCCGCCTTCATGGCCAGGTTGAACGCCGGGATGGCGCCCGTGGCCTCGACCACGCAGTCATAGCGCAGGGTCGGAACCGGCTCGGAATCGCCACCGATGAGATAGCCGGTCCGGGCGCCGAGCTTGACGGCCTTCTCGACCAGTTCGGGCTTCATGTCGGCGCAGTCGACTGTGGCGCCCTTGGCCAAGGCCCCGATCGCGGCCAGCAGGCCCATCGGCCCACAGCCCATGACCAGCACCTGGCTGCCCGGGCCGACCTCGGCCAGATTGACCGCGTGGAGCGAACAGGCCAGCGGCTCGGTGAAAGCCAGCTCGGCCGGCGTGACCCCCTCGGGGGCCGGGTGGCAGCAGGCGGCCGGGAAGGCGAAGACTTCCTGGAAGAAACCGTCGATATGCGGCACCGTCAAAGCCGAGCCCGGGAATTTCTTGTCGGTGCAGAGGTTCTCCTGACCCGACTGGCAGTATTCGCAGCGACCGCAGCCGATGATCGGATTGACCGCCACCAGCGCCCCCTCGGGTAGGTCGCTGCCGTTGGGATCCAGGACATAAGCGCAAGCCTCGTGACCCAGAGAGACGGGGTTTTGCAGCGGAAAGCCTGCGTTCCCGAAATGCTTGAAATAGTGCATGTCGGTTCCACAGATCCCGGCCCGCGCCAGGTGCAGACGCACCCACCCCTCGGGTAGCGGTCCGGCGGGGTTGGCCTCGCCAACCTCGATCTGGCCGGGGGCAACAAGCTTGGTCGCAACGGGCATGGCGGGCCTTCCTAAAAGCCGATGGAGAAGCCGGCGTCGACCGGAAGGGCCACGCCGTTGATGTAGGCCGAGCGCTCGCCGGCCAGGAACAGGCACGCCTGCGCCACGTCCTGGGCCGTGCCGAACTTTCCAGTCGGGATCCGGCCCTCGATCTTGCGGCGACGGTCGGGATCCTTGGCCAGCACGGCGCGGGTCATGTCGGTTTCGATGAAGCCGGGGCACACCGCGTTGCAGCGCATGCCGAACGCCGCGGCGTCGACTGCGACACTGCGCGTCAAGCCGACCACGGCGGTCTTGGTCGTGACATAGGCGGCGGCGCTGGGCAGGGCGATCAAGCCGGCCATCGACGAGATGTTGACGATGGCGCCCCCGCCGACGTCCTTGCGAAGGCGGATGAAGGCGGCGCTCAGACCGAACATCGCTTTCAGGTTCAGATTAACCACCGCGTCGAACTCATCGGGAGCGACCTCCCAGGCCGGCTTCTTCAGGTGGCGGCCGGCATTGTTGATCAGCACGTCCGGCGCGCCGAACACGCCAGTCGCGCGCGCCATTACCTCGTCGGCGTCGGCCGTGGCCAGATCCGCCTCGCAGAACCTGGCGGCGTCGCCGAACTGGCTCCCAAGCGTCTCAAAGTCGCCGAGCGTACGGCCCACCACCACGACGCGATAGCCGTCCTCGAGGAACAGTTGGGACTGCGCCAGCCCCAAGCCCTTGTTGCCGCCGGTGATCAAAGCAATCTTGGTCATGCGCGCCCTGCCTGGCGATGGTGTTGGTAAAGCGCGTCGAGCGTGTCTGCGAACGTCGACGTCGGGATGTCTTTCAGGAAGAAGTTCGGCATCAGTTCGCAGACATCGTCGACAAAGCCGAGGAACCACTCGTCTCTCGGACGGGTCCAGGCCGCGTCGATCGTCGCGCGCCCGCCTGCAAAAAAGCCCGTCGCCTCGCCCCTCGCCTGGGCGGCGTCCCACGCCCCCGTTGCGGCGGGCTGACCGTTATTGGCCAGGTAGGCTCCGGCCTGGACGCCGACCGAGGCCAGCCAGGCCGCATGGGTGATGGCGGCGTCGCGGTGGGCGCTCGACGCCGAGACCGCGATCCCCGCGCCGCCGAGGATACCGGCGCGCTGGCCGACGCCGGCAAACACCGGCAAGTCGGCGTATTCGAGCAGCCGGGTGCGAAAGCCTTCCCGGGCGTAGTTGACATAGCCAAACAGGCACGGCGACTGGTCGAATTCAGCCTGATCCGACGACAGGATTTCGAGCACGTGGATCGGATTCCAGTCGACCGCCTCCGCCGGCCCAAGCCTGAACATCGCCTTCAGGACCGCCAGTCCCCGCTCGGTGACGCCACGCTCGATAAAGGCCGCGCCGTCCGAAGGCACAGGCGCGCCCAGGCTGGCGGCGAAGGTCAGCAGGGCGTCAAAGGCGTCGACCGGCTTCAGGGGCGTGACGGCGCGAAACCGCTTTGCGTCCTCGCCCAGCAGGTCGTCCCAGGTGCGGATCAACGGCGTCGGCGAACCCGCGCGGCGGGCGTACATCTGGCACGCCGCGTCGATGGCGTAGGCGTAGCGCTGGCCTTCCCAGACATAGCTCTCGGCCGAAGCGCCGACCGTGGGCTCAAGCCGCGGCTCGGGGTCGGGCAAGGCGGTGACCGAGCCGTCACGGGCCAACTGGCCGACGTGTGGGTGGTCGATGACGATCAGGTCGAAGGTCTCGGCTAGGCGCGCGATGGGAACATCGGCGAAGGCCTGCAGCGAGCGCTTCTCCCAGGTGACCTTGACCCCGGTCTGCTCGGCCCAGAGCGCCGCGGTGGCCACCAGCGGATCATAGCCCCGCTCGTGATCCCAGGTAACGCCTCGCAAGGCGGTCACGAGACGGCCTCAAGCGCCAAGCCGAACTCTTGGCTGAGGGCGAGGTTGTTCGCCCCCAGATCTGGCGCCGGCCGGTCGGTCGACGGGCGCTGACCGTCGATCCGCATCGGCGGACGGGTCGTCTGAACGGCCAGCCCCGTGGTGCTCTCGAAGCTGCCGAACTGATCCAGGCGACGCACCGCCGGCTCCTGCAGCATGGCCTCCCAGTCGAGCACGGGCGCGCACCAGATCCCCTCCGGCTCCATGACGCTCAGCCAAGCGGCCGTAGTCCGGGTCGCGACCTGTTCGGCGATCAGCCGCTTGGCGTCGTCGCGCTCCGCCGTGGACAGGCGACGCGGCGGGAAGAACGGCTCCAGGCCCGGCAACTCCAGCACCTCGGCCAGCTTGCGCAACGGGTTCATGGCCAAGGCCAGCCACCCGTCGCGCGTCTGGTAGACCCCGTAAGGCGGCGGCGCATTGACGTTGGCGTTGGCGATGCTGGAGCGCTGCGGCGCCTGGCGGCCGCCATTGAGATACTCGGTGAGCATCTCGAACTGCATGTCGATCATCGATTCCAGCAGGCTGGTTTCGACCAGCGCGCCCATGCCCGTTTGCCCCTTGGCCACCAGCGCGGCCAGCACGGCCTGGGTGGCGTTGGCGCCGGTGTAGATGTCGGCCATCGCCAGACCCGTCGGGACGGGCGGCTGGTCGGCGTTACCGGTCAGCCACATGATGCCCGACCGGGCCTGCGCCAGCAGGTCCTGCCCAGGCAGATGCGCCCACTCGCCCTCCGGCCCGTAGCCGGAGATGCTGGCGTAGACGAGACCCGGATTGATCTTGCACAGGTCTTCGTAGCCCAGGCCAAGCCGTTCGGCGACGCCGGGGCGGAAATTCTGGATCACCACATCGGCCTTGGCGACCAGGGCCAGAAAGGCATCCCGCCCCGCCTTGGCCTTCAAGTCGATCGCCAGGCTTTCCTTGCCACGGTTGATGGCGTGGAACAGCGTCGAGACCGTCTGACCGTCGGTCTTATAGAGGTCGCGACAAGGGTCGCCGCCGTCCGGCCGCTCGATCTTGATGACCCTTGCGCCGAGGTCTTGCAGCCTTAACGCCGCGTAGGGCCCGGCCAGGAAGAGCGCCAAATCCAGGACGAGAAGTCCATCCAGTAGTTTTCGCGGCTTCTGCACAGCTCTCCCCGAGGCCTGGACGCTGGGACGACGTTAGCGTCCGTTTCCAACCTCATGTTCCCCAGATCACTCATTGTCAACAATTGACCGATAAAAGAGCCTGCCAGCTTCCGCAGAAGGATGCTCACTTTCACTGATGGAAGCTTAGGGTCCAAACCTCGCCTCAAATCGCCCCCTAAGCATGGACTTTCCGCCACATATGGAAATTACTCCCACTCAAGAGAACGCGGTGATTTAGCCGGCGGCCTACACGCAACTCGATTCTAGGGAGGAAATCTTGCAGGCTCGCGAAGTCAGCGCCTCGGGCACTGTTGATCTGCAGGTCGAGGCGGGGATCGCTCAGATCGTTCTGAACAGGCCCTCCAAGCACAACGCGTTGACGCTCAGCATGTATGACGACATCGCGCGGATCTGCGGACAGGTGAACCGCGACGACCGCATCCGCGCCGTTGTCATTCGCGGCGCCGGCGAAAAGGCGTTCTGCGCCGGTTCGGACACCGGAAACTTCGCCGACTTCGCGGACTTCATGGCGTGGACCGCGACCGACGACTACACCCATCATCTGCTGTCGATCCAGAAGCCCTGTATCGCCGCCATCAAAGGCTGGGCCTTGGGCGGCGGACTTGAAATCGCGCTCGCCTGCGACATTCGTGTCGCTTCGCAAACCGCGGTGTTCGGCGCGCCCGAAGTGACCCTGGGCTGGACGGGGGCCGGCGGGGCGGCTCAGCACCTGACGCGCCTGGTGGGCTACGGGCAGACCATGCGGATTCTGCTCACCGGCGATCGCGTCGACGCCGAGGAGGCCAAGTCGCTGGGCATCATTGAGTGCCTGGTCGAGGCTGGACGCGAAGTCGACGTCGCCCTGGAGTACGCCGAACGGATCACCGGGTTCGACGCCTTCGCCACCCAGTCTATCAAGTCGGCGGTACGGCACGCCATGAGCCATTCCGTGGCCGAGGGCTTGCGCATAGAGAAGCAACTCATGACGCTGTGCTTCACGCAGCGCGAGTTCGAAAGGCTTTTCGCCAATGCGCAAAACCCCGCCGCATGAGCGCGAGGCCCCGCTAGACACCGGCCTTCCTGAAAGCGCGAGCGCGCCGCCCCCCGAAGGCAAGGCCATGGTCGTGCCGGCCCTGGCCAAGGCCCTGGACATTTTCGAGATCCTGGCCGACGCGTCCCGGGGCCTGACCATCGCGCAGATCGCGCGGGAAGCGGGCCGGACGATCAGCGAAATCTACCGGATCGTCATCTATCTTTCCGAGCGCGGCTATCTGGAAAAAAACCCAGACACGGACCGCTATGTCCTGACGCTAAGGCTTTTCCAGTTGGCCAGCACGAACGCCCCGGCCGGGCAGCTCGTGCGGCGCGCCATGCCGATCCTCGAGTCGATCGCCTACCGCACCGAACAGTCGTGCCATCTGGCGATCCTCTCGGGCCAGAATGTGCTGGTGCTGGCCTCCGAGCCCTCCCCCCGACATGCCGGCTATGCGGTCCGCACCGGCGCGGCCATCCCCGTGCGCGAAACCAGCTCCGGCGTCGTCATTCTCGCCTTCGTCAGCGATGATCGGCGGGAGCGGCAGTTGGGCGGCTTCCTACCGACAGAGCGCAACGACTGGCTTGAACGGATCGAACGCGTTCGACGCCAAGGCCACGAGCTGCGCGACAGCACACTGGTCCAAGGGGTGCGCAACCTCAGCGCCCCGGTATTCGACCACCGCGGTGTCGTGGCGGCTCTGACCATGGGCTATATCGGCCAGAGCCCTCAGCGCGTCGGGATCGAGGAGGCGCTGCGCGAGTTGAAGTTCGGCGCCGAGATGCTGTCGCGCAAGCTCGGCGCGCGCGAGGGCGCGCCGATTACGCCAGGCGATTGACCAGGCCTTTGTTTTCATCCTGCTGAATGATCACCGGCCAACCTGGGAATTGCTGCCCGGCTGACGGTTCACGCAGGTCGGCCAGGAACCGGTAGGCGTGGACCGCATAGCGCTTGGCGGCGGCGTCGAATTCGACGAAGCCGAACCCGCTGCCCTTCTGATGGGCCTTGAGATAGCGGTTCGAGTCCGTGCCGATGTCGGGATTCCCCACGGCGTAGACGTAGATGGGGTTGCCGAAGCTGTCGCGATATTCGCCCGTGTCGGCCAGGTGATGGCTGGGGCGGTTGCCGACCGGCAGCCCGGCGCGATCCGGGTTCCACCACCGCGGCCAGCCAGCGGCGATCGCCGGCGTGCAGAACGCCCAGTTGGCGTCGCGTTGCCGATCGACGCCGTACTGCGACAGGCTGCCCAGGTGGGTGTCTCCGCAGATGTGCAGCGCGGCGGCCGAGCGCATCAGCCGCACGGCCCGGTCGCGTCCGCTGCGCGGCCAGCCGCTGCTGTCGAAATCGTATTTCAGATAGTTGTCGGGCGTCGGCTGGTGCGTGGCGATGCCGGCAAACACGGTCTGACTGAGCACCGCCTTCAGCGCATGGCCGCGCCAGTCCTCGGCCCATTGCGCCAGGAAGCGCTCCTGCCGGTCGCCGAGAAGCTGCAGATCAGCGCGATCGAGGGCCGGGTTGACGAAGGTCGGCGTCTCGTCCTTGCCGGTCTCCCCCACGACGATCCCCAGGCGTTCTGGACCGGACTTCCACATCCGGTCGGCCAGGATGGCGAAGCTCACGCCGCCGAACAGCAGCTCGGTGTGATAGGTGCTGATCCCCTGCAAAACCGGGACGGGGTCGACGGGATCGGGCAGGTGCGAGACGTTGGTTCGATGGATCGCGTTCACCACCCTGGCCGGCTCGATATAGCCGCCCGCCATGTCGCTGCGGCCAGTCGCGACCGCGGCGGCGGACATCTGCGCCCCGGCCTCACCCCAGATGTTGCCCTGCAGGACGTCGTGGTCGTCCGGCAGGCAGATCGTGGGCCGGTCGCGCATCGCATCCCGGAACGCCCAGCCGAACTGGTAGAACTTGCGCAGGTAGTTGTGGATCGCCCGATCGTCCGGGCTCCGCACCAGGCCAAAGCCGCCGTGGTTCTCGTAAATCTGATCGCCCGAGAACAGCACGAGGTCCGGGTCCAGCTTGACGACATTGTCGGCGACCGGCGCGTAGGGAAAGGCGTAGTCGTTCTGACAGGTAAGCGCGGCCATGCGCAGCGGCCGGCCGCGGGGCTCGGCACGCACTATGCCGGTGAACCGGTCCACGCGCTCACCGCCGGACCGCAGTCTCTCACGATAGGTCAGCCGGAACGGCGCCGCCGACCCGGCATCCCAGTCGGGCAGCCGGAATGTCGCCACCCAGGCCTCGCGGTCCAAGGTCGCCGCGCCCATCGGCAGCCAGCGGCCGTCGCGCAGGACCTCGAGTTCGACCTCGGGGCTATCGGCCTCGCCCATCGGACCGGTGATCACGCTGAGTTTGAGGACACTGCCCTCCTCGCCCCGAGTCTGACCCAGCGTGTACATGGCCCATAGAATGGGGCCGAACCGGCGCTTGGGATTGAGGTCGAGCCCCGCTATCGTCCAGTCGGAAAAAGCGTACAGCGAGTTCGCGTCGCCCCCTATGCCGTCGGACGTCACCGAGAAGTTGCTGACCAGCGCCACATTGCCGGCGATCCGTTCGAGCTCGACCACATCCTCCAACGCGCCGAGGATCTTGCCGCTGGCCGCGGACTTGACGACGAAGCTAATCGCCAGCCGGCCGGCCCGGGGCTTGGCGGTGAGCAGGAAGTCGCAAGGCGTCGCGGTCGCCGCCGGATCGACGGGCAGCGACAGTCCCCCCAGCACCATACAGTCGGCGAGCACCCCGGCGTCGTAGCCATGCTCGACAAAGCAGTTGCTGCGATAGTCGCCGATGTCGCTGCGCGCGCCGAGCCGGATCGCCGCGCCGCCGACTTTTGCGCCGCCTGTCCTCACTACGCGCGCTCGGATCTCGAACTCGCCGACCTGGCGGTCGATCTGGTGCACGAGCGAATGGACGCTGCGATTGCCTCCGGACGAGCCACAGCACGCCATGCCGTCCTCGATCCGCCAGTCCTCCATCGGATTGGCCCAGACGTCGCCGCCCAGCCAGACGCGATCAAACCGATCCGCCCAGGGGGCCCGCCACTGCCCCCGCACAGACGCCTGCGCGCGGCTGGCCGCACCGACCCCGAGGCCGGAAAGGGTCAACTTAAGGCCGTCTCGACGAGTCAGACCACGGCTCATGGCCGGCTCTTCGATCGAAAGTCATTTCCGGCGAGGTGGTCGGGGCGCGCCGCAACGCCCACCGTCAAGATGGAACCGGGCCTGACCGCCCGCAGCACCTGGGTCGAGCCGTCACGCCAGGTGACGGTGACGCGCTCGATCTTGGTGGCCGCGCCAAGTCCGAAATGCACCGGATTTAGGATCGACTGGGTATGGACCTCGCCCGACGACGCGACGCGCCGGCGCTGCTGACCCAGCGGGGTCTTCAGCACGACGAGCGCGCCCTGCGCATCGATCCCGCTGACCGGAGAGCGCAGAACTTTGATCTCGCTCCAGTTCCGCGCTGACGGGCCCGAGCCCAGATTGCGATAGAGCCGCCAGTGGCCGTTGTCGTCGTCGCCGGTGAGGACATCGAGCCAGCCGTCCCCGTTCTGATCGAAGGCTGCGCTCATGTCGCCGTGGCTGTCGCCCGTGTCGGTGGTGGCGGAAGGCACGGGAACGTTCTCGAAGCGCCCCCCACCCAGATTGCGGAAGAGCAGGTCGGGAATGCGTTGGCGTAGTTCGCCGAAGCGGTTGACGAAGAAATCGATACGGCCATCATTGTCGAAATCGCCACTGGCGACGCCCCAATTGTTGTCGGACGCCCCGGCCGGCAGCTGGGTCGAAATGTCGGTGAACTTGCCTCCGTCGTTGCGCAGCAGGATGTCGCGCACACCCAGCACATTGGGCGTCCAGCGCGGCTGGATCGCGCTCAGACCCGTCACCGAGGCGCGCAAGTCCCAGGCCAGATCCCCCGAAAGATTCCAGGCGAGGCGCCAGCGCCCCTCTCCTAGATAGCTGAGGAACCAACCGTCCTTGTCGAGCGCGGTGGGTAAACCCTCGGCCTGCCTTGGGGCGACGCTCAGCGGCTCAACCGGCGTGTCGACCCTGACCATGCCAGCGCCCAGATAGACGGGGAGCACGGTGTTGGGGGCTCTTGGGAAGTGCCAGAAATCCCGCAACACGACGTCGCCCGGCGCGGTGAATTCGATCCAGTCCTGGCTCTTGTTGCCCTCGTCGCGCAGATCCAGCCGCCCCGTTATCGGGGAGAAGGAAACGGCGTTGTTGGCGATCTCATAATAGACTTTGCCGCGCGCCAAATAGATGTCGAAGTCGCCATCGCCGTCGATGTCGGCTTCGCTCGCGGCGGTGACGAACGGCGCATGCTGCAAGCCGGCTGGCAGAACCTCGGCGGACACATCGCGAAACTGGAAATTCCCTAGGTTCTTCCAGACAGACAGGGGCGAGAACGTGATGAAGTCGGGGCGACCGTCGCCATCGATGTCGGTCTGCAGCGCCCTTTCGGCGTCATTGATTTCGAACGCGTCAGACGTCTTGTGGTAGGCGAACCGGCCATCGCCTAGATTTTCGAAGAAGAAGCTTCTGGGCCCGGTCTCTCCGGGCAATTGGATCGCGTTGATCGACAGGATATCCAGGTCGCCATCGCCATCCACGTCGACCCAACGGACCGAGCGCCCACGCGCGCCCACGCCCTTTAGGCCAGCTTCCGCCGTCACGTCGGTAAACCGCCGCCCTTCCTGCCGCAGCAGCACGGGCGGCCGGGGCGACTTGCCATTGCCGCCGCCCACGGCGACCAGCAGGTCGAGGTCGCCGTCGTTGTCGAAATCGGCGGCGGCCAGGCCATGGACGTCAGGATAGATGGCCGGGAACTCTCCCTTGACGAACTTGCCGTCCGTGGTTCCCCAAAACAGCATTGTCGGTTGCCGATCGTGATTGCCAAGCACCAGATCAAGGTTTCCGTCCTGATCCAGGTCGGCGACCAGCGGCCCGCCATACTTCCATGAGCTGGGACTGGAGAGCCCGACCTCGCCCGTGACGTCCTTGAAGCGCGGTGCTGTTTGAGCCTTGGCCTCCCCCGCCTCAGCCCCGGTCGCGGCGAGGCAAGCGGCGGACATAATCAGCGTCGTGAGCCTACGGTATCTCATGAGAAGCCCTTTGCGCTCCAACCCAGTCGATCATATTGTTGATTGTCGACATTGATAGCAGGCTAACTCTTGATGACAATCCGCGTTTTCGACGATCGCCGCTGCGCCCTTGGCGAGTCTCCGGTCTGGCATCCGGTTCTGAATACGCTGTTCTGGGTTGATATTCTGCAGAACACCCTGCTTTGGCGCGGCGGGCTTGGCGCAGGCGAACACCGTTTCGAGCGGCCCGTCGCGGCCCTGGCCTGCACCGCCGAGGGGTTGTTGGCCGCGGACTCTCAATCGCTGTTTCTGTTCGATCCTCGGACTCGCGCCCGCTCGCATGTGGCCGCGTTGGAACCCGACATTCCGGACAATCGGGCTAATGACGGCCGGAGCGACCCCTGGGGCGGCTTCTGGATCGGCACCATGGGTGTTGAAGCCCAGGGCCCTTGCGGCGCCATCTATCGCTGGCGGGACGGGGAGTTGCGACAACTGGTTCCCGGGATCACCATCCCCAACGCCCTCTGTTTCGACGCGGCGCGCCATAGAGCCTATTTCACCGATACGCTGACCCACCAGATCATGCGCCTGGATTGCGACGCCGACGGCTGGCCGACAGGCCCCACCACGGTGCATTGCGACCTGTCGGCGGAAGGCCTGCTCGTTGACGGCGCGGTGACCGATCGAGCGGGCATGATCCGAGCGGCCTGCTGGGATGCCGGCGCGGTCATCCGGGTGAGCCCGGACGGCGACCTCGTCGACCGCCTGCACCTGCCGACCCTGCGCCCCACCTGCGTTGCGTTCGGCGGACACGATCTGACGGACCTCTACGTGACTTCGGCCGCCTTCGGATTGGACGAAGATCTAGGCGCGGGCGCCACGTATTTATACGCCGACAAGGTCGGTGGCCCTCACACGCCGCTGCTCAAGGTTTAAGCCCGTCGGGTGATCGAGTTACAGGCTGAGCTGGTTGGGCGCATCGAACATGACCTGCCCCCTTCCTGATCCCGCGTTTTGATTGAGAGTCCGTCACCCAAGGAGACGGACGTGAAGAAGAGCAGGTTTAACGAGACGCAGATCATCGGCGTGCTGCGCGAGCATGAGGCCGGAAGCCCGACAGGGGAGGTTTGTCGCCGGCACGGGATCAGCGAGCAGACCTTTTATCGGTGGAAGGCCAAGTACGGCGGGATGCAGGTGTCGGAGGCACAGAAGCTGAGGACGCTGGAGGACGAGAACCGGCGGCTGAAGAAGCTGCTGGCGGAGTCGATGTTGGATGTCGCGGCCCTGAAAGACCTTTTGGGAAAAAACTGATCGGGCCCGCGGCTCGCCGGGAGGCCGCGCTTCGTCTGATGGCGCAGCGCGGCTACTCCCAAAGGCGGGCCTGCGGGCTGGTCGAGGTCGATCCGAAAACGGTGCGCCGCCAGCCCGATCCGGGGGATGCGGACGTACGCGAGCGGCTGCGGGGCCTGGCGGCGGAACGACGCCGCTTCGGCTATCGGCGGCTGGGCATCCTGCTTGAGCGCGAGGGCGTCAGCATGAACAAGAAGAGGCTCTTCCGGCTCTACCGCGAAGAGGGTCTGGCGGTGCGCCGTCGGCGGGGCCGTAAACGGGCCACCGGCACACGCGCGCCTATGGCGCTGCCGGATGGACCCAACCAGCGCTGGAGTCTGGATTTTGTTGCCGATGCCCTGTCTTGGGGTCGGCGCTTCCGGATCTTGTGCGTCGTCGACGACTTTACACGCGAGGCCCTGGCCTTGGTGGTCGACACCTCGATCGGCGGTCATCGCCTGGCCCGCGAGTTGGATGTGCTGATCGGAAAGCAAGGCAGGCCCAAAACCATCGTCAGCGACAACGGCACGGAGATGACCAGCCGGGCGATGCTGGAATGGACCAATCGCACCGGCGTCGACTGGCATTACATCGCGCCCGGCAAGCCGCAACAGAACGGCTTCGTCGAGAGCTTCAACGGCAAGCTGCGCGACGAGTGCCTGAACGAGGAGGTCTTCGCCACCTTGGCCGAGGCTCGCGTCGTCATCGAGCGCTGGCGACACGACTACAACCACATCCGGCCGCACTCGGCCCACGGCGGCCTCACGCCTGAGACGGTGCGCCTGAACCACGCGGCCGGACGGCTGCGCAACCTGAGCGGCTCCGCCGCCCGTCCGCTACCGCCAGCGACGGAGATGAGCTACCAAACCCAAGGACTCTCAATCAAAACGCGGGATCAGGAAGGGGGCAGGTCACCCCCCTGGGGCAAGGTCCGCCAAACCGGTCATCGGCCTGCCGAAGGCCATGGCCACAAGGTGGCGGCTGGCGGCAAGCGATCGTCTAGAGTGCATACAGCCCCGGCGTTGCCCAGCCGATGAAGCCGAAGACTAGCGGATGACCCGCGCGCCCTTGCCCTTCATCACGGCCTCGACCTCGGCCTGGCGCACCATCGAGGTGTCGCCCGGGGTGGTCATGGCCAGGGCGCCGTGAGCCGCGCCGTACTCGACGGCGGCCTGCGGACCCTTGCCTTCCATGAAGCCGAAGGCCAGGCCCGAGGCGAAGCCGTCGCCGCCGCCGACGCGGTCGTAGATCTCGAGGTTCTCACGCATCATCGAGGCGTAGAACTCGCCGCCGGCGTACAGGATCGCCGACCAGTCGTTGACCGAGGCGGTCTTGGCGTTGCGCAGGGTGGTCGCGGCGACCTTGAAGTTCGGGAACTGCTTCACGGCAGTCTCGATCATCTTCTTGAAGTTGGCCGGATCGATCGAGCTGATGTGCTCGTCCAGGCCTTCGACTTCAAAGCCCAGGCAGGCGGTGAAGTCTTCTTCGTTGCCGATCATCACGTCCACGTACTGGGCGATGTGACGGTTGACCTTCTGAGCGCCTTCCTTGCCGCCCTGCGACTTCCACAGCGAGGCGCGGTAGTTCAGGTCGTAGGAGATGACGGTGCCGTACTTGCGGGCGACCTCAACGGCTTCGATCACGGCTTCGGCCGTGTTCGAGGCCAGGGCCGCGAAGATGCCGCCGGTGTGGAACCAGCGCACGCCTTCTTCGCCGAACAGCTTTTCCCAGTTCACTTCACCGGGGCGGATCTGCGAGGCGGCCGAGTGACCACGGTCCGAGCAGCCCAGAGCCGGACGAACGCCGAAGCCCTTTTCCGTGAAGTTCAGGCCGACGCGGGTGTTGCGGCCCAGGCCGTCGAAGTCGCGCCAGATGACGTGCGAGGTGTCGACGCCACCCTGCATCATCAGGTCCTCGACCAGCCAGCCCAGGTCGTTGACCGGCAGGGCGGTCACGGCCGTCGAGCGCTTGCCCCAGCACTTCTTGAAAGCGCGGGCGACGTTGTATTCGCCGCCGCCTTCCCAGACGTTGAACTGGCGAGCGTTGCGGACCCGGCCAAAGCCCGGGTCGAAGCGCAGCATCACTTCACCGAAGGAAGCGCAGTCCCACTTCGTTTCCGAAGCCGGGCGGATGTTGAGGATCTGATCGGTCATTGGTCTTTAGGCCTTCCCACGAACCTTTTTGATGAGGTCGACAGTTTCGCGGACCTTCTTGGTGATGCCCGCGTAATCCTTGGCGTCCAGCAGCTCTTGCGTGATCAGCTTGGAGCCCATGCCGGCAGCGACGATGCCCGCGCCGAACCACTTCTTGACCGAGGCTTCGTCCGGATCGACGCCGCCCGTCGGCATGATGCGGGTCCAGGGCATCGGGCCCAGCACCGCCTTGACGAAATCGGGGCCGCCGACCGACGAGCCCGGGAGCACCTTGACGATCTCGCAGCCCAACTCTTCGGCGTACGAGATTTCCGAGGCCGAACCGCAGCCCGGCGAATACGGGATCTTGCGGCGTGAGCGGTCATTGGTGCCAGCGCCCAATGCCGACCGAACAAGGTCGGGAATCCGCGCCAGGTCGAACGGCCGTTCCCGACCCTTCTCGGGCGTGAGCGGGGGCAGCTTCCGAAGCGGCGCTGCGCCAGATTCGGTTGCAAGGCTGTGCGGTGACGACGACTGAACCGCTGCGTTATGTGGAACCTCCGCGGCTCGGTCGTCACACTTCATGGAGTCGATGATTGGCGACCGCTGCTGCCGTGCCCTAGCTACGAGCGGCGTTTTGGCTGGCCATATGCATCTAGAGCGCGGGTCAATCGCCATCCGTCGCGCCAATACGCTTTGTGTAAAGTGAGCGGTTGATTTCGCGGGCGGCGTCTACAAGCGGCTGATAGGGAATGTCGGCGTTGGTTACGAAACCGACGTTATAGTTTTCACCGTCGTAGGTGCGACCGGTCAGCGGGGAATCTGTATATTGGAACCAATGAGCGCCGACCCAAAAATCATTGGCGATTACGGCGTCCATATATTGTTTGTATTGTCGAGCCCGGTCCTTCTGGTCCGCCGAGAACACCAGACCAGGGTGGAAAGTCCCCGCATCGACCGCACCCATGTGGAATTCACCAATAATACTGGGCTTATCGACCTCAGCCAAAATCTGCCAACTCGCCTTGTGGGGCACCTCGCGGTACTCGTTGTAGCTCATGACATCGACATATTTCGCGGCGGCTTTGCGAACTTCGGGCGTCATGCCCCAAGTGGCGAAACGCGCGCCCATATAGAGGTGATTGGGCAGAACCTCTTTAAGCGAGGCTTTGACGACCTTGAAATACTCACTGACATAGACGTCCATAAGAACGGCGTAGTCGGCTTGTTTCCTCATATTGTGGTCCGTCAATGTAACGCCGCTCTGTAGGGCGCCCCACGACTTGATGTCGGTCCCCCAAGCCACATTCAGCTTTTCAATGGCGCCAAATTTGGAGCGCAGGATTTTGGACCAGACGGCCTTTGTCGGGCTGTCCTTGTCGCTCCGCTTCATCGTGTTGATGACGATGCCGAACTGCTGCTCTATCGATTCCGGGCGACCCCAGCTTTTTTCGTTGTCGATAAAGACCCCGACGCACCACGGACTGCCCATGACCTCGGTCGCGATTTGTCTGGCCGTGACGCGCGCGCGGTCCGCGAAGACGGGATCGAAGGGATCGGGCAGTCGGCCCCAATAGTCGTCGCCGCTGCTCACGGTCTTGAACGGGCCGATGATCCAGCCATTGGCGAAATAGGGGATCTTGGGCTCGGCGTAGAACGACGGGTCGAGCCAGTTGCCATAGCTCGTGAAACCCCAGTCGACCATGCGCGCCTTAGTGACGGCTCGCCAATCATCGAGATAGCTGGCATTGCCCTTGTCGCCATACTTGCGCTCAAGGTTCGCACTGTAAAAGCTGAAAGCCTCGCCCGATTTCTGCGGGCCAGAATGGAGTTCGTGAACGTAGCTATAGTGATCGCCCAAGGGGTCATCGTAGCGCGGCAACCAAGTGAACATCTTGCTGCGAAGTTCACTCGTCACGAAACGGCCCGCCAGGTTCACATCCGAGGCGCGCTTGGGCGCCAGGGAATCCGACGGCGTCGTATCGTTGTTTTCACGCGCCGGACTGGTCCCCGGCCGAAAATCGTAACCGGTGAGGGTCGTGGTATTGGCCAGTCGAATATTGGCGATCCCGGTTGCGAAGAACAGATAGCCGTCCGGATCTACGAGCCACCATTTGCGGCCCACTTTCTCTGTCCGGAAGTAACCGGTCGCCTTCAAGCGGGGACCATCCTTCCATCCCTGCCACTTCGAACGCCCTGGCAAGAAGCTGTTCCTGAGGGTGTCAAGCTCGGTGACAGCCCTTTGCTGGAGGTCTACCTCGCTCGTGACCTTTTCAGCGAAGTCGCGATTCACCGCTTGGCCAAAGGGGTCGATGATCCCCGACAAATAGGCCTCATTCCTGGGAGGATCGGAAATCACGCGAATATTGTCGATGAGCAGTCGCCGGTCGCGAGGCATGCTGGTGGTGACGACAGTCAACTCTGCGATAGTCTTGCGGTCGAGCTTCCGCTCGCCCCACATCCAGGTCATTTTCGTCGCCGGGATCCGCCAATCTTGGGGCGTGTCGCGAAGACCGGTGTCGATTGAGACATCGGGGCCCGCGACTTCGTAATAGTAGGAACCGCCGCCGCGCGCGGGGATAAGGGCTGAGCGCGTCGCGACCCGCCCATGGACGTCAGACAAATTCACGCTCACCTGAATCGATTCATCGCCGGGATTGAACATATCCAGGATGAGTCCGGCGACCTGCCCCTGAGAAAGGTCGATCGGGCTTGAAGGTTTGTAGCGCGCGCTCGCATAGACGTGGTCCGCGCCCTCAAGGTCAATTTGAAGGGCCGTGCCTCCCTTCCAGGGCGTAAGCGAAAGGCGCGCGTTTACGCCGGACATCGATCCGGGCACATCCGGCTCATCAAAGGTCTGGAGAAACCGGGCCGTCCCGCTCGCCGCGGCCTGGGCGAAGGCGGACATCGGCTGGGTAAGCAAGGGGGCCGCCAAAACGCCCCCGATCACGCCTCTACGGGTGTTGGTCATTGCCGCGATCACTCCCCAACCTCGAAAATTTTCTTGGGCTAGCCCGTTTATTGCCAACTGTCGACAATTTACTATGGTGACAACGAAGCGGCTCGGCGGTGACCAGGGCGGCTCGTAGGGAGGATGGTTATGGGGCTATTGCGGACGCTAGTGACATTGGTTTTGGCGGGATGCGCTGGCGTCGCTGCCGCGCAAGAGACCGTCATAAGCGATATGGAAAAGCCGAACTGGGACTTTTACGGCGGCGTGAAGCTGAAGAAGGTTCCCGCCGAAGGCGTTCCTGGCGGGACGATGATCGAGGCGGACGTCCTGAAGAAGGGTAGCAATTTCTGGGACGCCGCGGCCGTCAGCCAACCGATCAAGGCGATCGGGAAGGGAAAGATCGTCACGCTCGGCTTTTTCGCGCGAGCGGCCTCGGATGACGGCCCCGTCTGGCTCAATGCAAACGTCGGTCGCATCGAGGCGCCGTACGACACGGCGATCATCGCGCGGGTGAAGCTTGATCAGGAGGCGCGATTTTACTGCGTCGAGGGCGTCTCCAAGATCGATCTGGCCAACAAGGCGGGGAAAGTGACTCTGCACTTGGCCGGCGAGAAACAGAAGATCGACCTGGGGCCGTTCCTGGTGACGGTGCGTGACGAGCAAGACGGACCAGGTCAATTGCCCTGCGCCGTGCGCCTTGGTTCGTGGTGATCCGATGCAGTTCGCGCTCTGCGCCCAAGGCCTGACCGCTTTGAGACGATATGGGACGGGGGGACTGTGATGGGGCCTCGCGCTAAGAGGATCATCATACTCGGCGGCGGAACGGCCGGATGGGTTTGCGGATCGATCCTGGCCCGAAATGCTCGGTCGCTCGGGCTCGATGTCGTCGTTGTCGACACCGCCGAGATACCCACGATCGGCGTCGGTGAGGCCAGCATACCCACGATCTACGATCTGTTGCGTCATGTCGGCATTGACGATCGCGAGCTTGTCTCCAGAGCCGGCGCGACCTTCAAGTATGGGATCGAGTTCGAAGGCTGGTCCGTGCCGGGCGATCGCTACATGCATGGCTTCGGCTCGATGGGCGCGCCGCTTGGTGAACTCGAGTTCTTCAACGCCTGGGCGGCGGCGGCCAACTACTTCACGAGCCGGGATTTGGGGCCGTTCGTTCCAGCGGTGGCCGCGGCGCGCAAGGGTCGCTTCGGCCGGGTGAGATCACGACCGGCCGACGCGCTGGACCATCAATACTTCCCTCTGTGCGAGCTGAGCTACGCGCTCCATTTCGACGCATCGCTGCTGGCCCGCCTGCTCCGCGAAAAGGCGATGGCCGATGGCGCTCGACATCTCTCGTTGCAAGTGGCGGGCGTCGAAACCGATGAGACCGGAATTGTGGCCCTGACGACGAGCGACAGCGGTCGACTTGACGCTGATCTGTTTGTCGATTGTTCGGGTCTCTACGGATTTCTCAGCCGCAAAGCCCTAGGCGGCCGCTTCGATGACTGGCGCGCCTATTTACCTTGCGACCGGGCCATCGCCGTTCAAAGCCGTCGGCACACCGAGCCGCGGCCCTACACCCGCTCTGTCGCGCATCGCGCCGGTTGGCGGTGGGAAATCCAGCTCCAGGACAGAACCGGCAACGGCAATGTCTACTGTTCGGACTTCATGAATGACGATCAGGCCGAAACGCTTTTGCGCGATCAGGTCGAAGGCGAACTCATCGGCCAGCCACGCAAGATCGAATTTGCGACGGGCCGGCTGTCCGCCCCATGGCACGCCAATTGTATTGCGATAGGCCTGTCGGCGGGATTCCTGGAACCCCTGGAATCGACCAGTATTCACCTGATCTACAAGTACGCCTTACGCCTGGAAGAGGCCCTGAGGGGCGGCGAGCTCAGCCCCGTTGTTCGCGAACGCTTCAATGCGGCCTGGCGGGCCGAAACGGAGGAAATCCGCGATTTCCTCATGGCGCATTACGTGGTCAATCAGCGAAGCGAAGACGGCTTCTGGTCGTCCATGCGCGCGGCGCGCCGGCCGACCACGCTCGAAGACAAGCTAGAGTCTTTTGCGCGGACCGGCTGGATCGCGCTGCCAGACGAGGCCCTCTTCGGGCACGACAGCTGGTTTCAGGTGCTGATCGGTCAGAAGTTTCAGGTTGACTACAAAGGTTTGGCGACCTCGCCGCAGCGAGCGTCAAGCTTGCTCCAGTTTCTCGAGAACGTCGGGCGGGCCGTTGATATCGAGACCAGCAGCCTGCCGCACAGTCACGGCCAATACCTTCAGCAGCTGCGCCTTCAGACGGATCCGTCACCGGTGGCCGGATGACGCAAAGCCAAGGCCCAGCAACGACGCCATGGCCTCGGCTTGGGTCATGCCGCCCGCCATGCCCGCCATCGGCGGCTGACCCGCGGCCAGGTTCTCAAGGGCTCTGGCCTGCTCGACATGATTGAGGCTGCAGCACTCAAAGAAGCCGCGAATACTGTCCAGGGGCACGGCCTGCAACTCTTCTGCGCGAGGCGGCCGCAAGCTTTCGTGCGGCGGATAGACGCCCATGCCCGAGAGGATGTAGAGCCAGGAATTGAGCTTGTAGTGCCGATCCAGCCCGACGGCGTTCAAGGTTTCGGCGAGATCGCCGCCGGCGAACCAAGTTTCCAGAACCGCCCGCAGGCGCGGCGAAACCGCGGCTCCGTTCGCGGCGCAGTCGCGCCAGTAGGGGGTATCCCGCCGATCTGAGGTGATGAAGTGGGTGTGGATGTAGTCCTTCACCCCGTCAAACGCCGCGGCGATCTCTTGATTGAACAGATGAGCCTGAGCGTTGGCGCCGCCCCCCTCGCCAAACGCTTTCACGAACCGGACCAAGGTGAGTTGAACCAAGGCAAGGGCCGTGGCTTCCAACGGCTCTAGAAAGCCCTGTGAAAGGCCCACCGCCAGCGTATTGCGGTTCCAGAACGTCTCCAGTCGCCCGGACTTGAACGGCACCGTGCGCGCTTCCCCGTCCTCTGGGCCTAGACCAAGGTGCGCGCGAAGTTCTCGCTCGGCGTCCTCGGGCGAACAGTATTTCGAACTGAAGACATAACCGTTGCCGACCCGATCCTGTTGGGGGATGCGCCAGGCCCACCCATGCCGCAAGGCCGTCGAGGTCGTCTGGCTGGAAAGGATCGGTTCACGGGGCGTTGCGATGGTGACGGCCGTGTCGTTGAAGAGGGCGTCGCCGTAGGAGCGCCACCCTGCGCCCAATGCCTTCTTGGCGATGACCGAAGCAAAGCCGCTGCAATCGACAAAGAAGTCGGCCGCCAAGACCTGGCCGTCGTTTGTCGTGACGTGGGTGACGTCGCCGTCGGCGTCCTGGTCGACACTGGAAATCCGCGCATCGTGGCAAACCACTCCGCGCGCCAGCGCCACCTCCCTGAGGTAGGCGGCAAGCAGACCCGCGCTGAAGTGATAGCCGTACTGTACGGAAAACGGGAAGGAGCGCGGTGTGGCGGGACAAAGCCTGCGGTCGGCCAAATAATAGGAGTAGCAAAAGAGATCAGGGTGGGCATGAACATCCACCCCAGCGCGACGAAGCTTTGAGTTGTGCTCCAGCGCCTTGATGTGATCGCGATCGAAGTGAGTCAGAAAGGGGTGGAAGTAACCCTCAAAGCCGGGCGCTCCTGACCATCCGGTGAAACGGATGCCCGACTTGTAGGTCGCGTTGCAGCGCGGCATCCAGTCGGCCTCGGAAATTCCCAGGGCGCCGAAGAAGGCCTTGAGGGCCGGCGTTGAGCCCTCCCCCACACCGATTGTGCCGACTTCCGAGGACTCCACCAGCGTTATCTGGCTCCCCGGAAACGCCCGCTCGAATAGGAGGGCGGCCATCCACCCAGCCGTTCCACCGCCCAGAATGAGGAAATGTTCGGGCCTCACGTGGGAATGACCTCCGCGTTTAAGGACGCTAATCACGTCACGACGCTGCGGCGCCGCTAATAAGCAGCAACGCGCCGCAAATCACTGAGGATCTGCGGCGCGCGGCCATCAAGTAGATCAGGATCGCAACCGTCAGAAGCTCAGACGCACACCAGCGCGGAAGTTCGTTCCGGTGTTGTACTTCTGGATCGTCCTGCTCTTGGTCGCACCGTCGAAAATCGTGCCTTCGTCGAAGTTTACGAAGGCGCCGGTGGCGTCGGGGAGGCGGATAATCCGGCTCGTGAAGTAGCTCCGCACCGGAGAGTCGGTGATGTTCTGGGCATCGAACGTGAAGCTCATTCGCCGCGTGATCTGGAAGGAGGCCGAGAAGTCGAGAACGTCACGGCCCTCCTGCCAGAGCGCGCCACCCGCAAACGAGCGCTGCAGCAGCGAGTCGCTATTACCCGAATAGGCCAGGCGCAACTGGTTGCCGCCTTTCTGCCAATAACCCGTAGCGTTATAGGAGTGGCGAGGCGTACCGGCGATCGGGAAGCGCGAGTCCTCATACTCCCCCTTCTGATAGGTGTAGTTCGCCGCAACGCCCAGGTACTGCAGGATTCCCGGCAACGAGCGGAAATTGTGAATGAACTGAAGTTCCACGCCACGAACCGTGGCCTTGCCGGCGTTGACGCGACGGGTGACGTTGTACTCATCGCAGAGTAGGCGGCCGTCGTTACTGAACAGCCAGCTTTCCGCAGTGACGATCGTGCCTTCGCCCTGAATGCGCCGGGGCATACAGCTGTTGATGTCCGGCTGGGCCTGACCACCCGAATTCGTCAGTAGCAAGGGTACGCTCGTTCCTGTCGAGTCGACGAGATTGACGCCGTCGAAGCTGGCCTTGGCCGGGTCGGCCGCGATGTTTCGAAGATCGCCGATGTACCAACGGCTATCGGCGGTTTCGATCAGGTTATTGATATTCTTGTAGAAAACGTTGATCGACACAAGGGATTCGGGCTTGAAGTACCACTCGAACGCGACATCGAAGTTGTCAGCCACGAGCGGCTTGACCTTGGCCGAGTAGAGATTGACCGTCGAGCCTGGCCGGAAGGCCGTCGTGCCTTCGAAGATATTGCCCTCGGTGGCTCGGAAGCCTGCCCTCAGGTCGTCGATCGGCGGACGGGACATGGTCCGATAAGCGGAAGCCCGCGCGACCATCTCGTTGTTTACGATGAAGCTCAGATTGAGGTTCGGAAGCCAGACATTGTACTTGTATTCGTCCGTTGCAGCGATCGACGCGCGGCTGTGGTCAGCAAGACCTGAGAAGAATTGCGTGCCGAACTGTTCGGTTGAGATGTCGCTGTAGCGAACCAGATAGCGCTCGCGGAACGTATTGGGCAGGGCTCCGGGCTGCAGAAGGGGATCATAGCAAACACCGCCCGGCACGGCCGCCGACCGACCAAGTCCATCCACGCGGGCCTCACGGTTGCGCTGCTGGTAGGCCGTCAGATTGTAGTTGCGGGCGTCGTTGGCATTACCGTCGCCAAGTGCGTTCGTCCAAAACTGCGACGAAGGACCAAGGCCGACCGGAGAGGGTGTCTCAGACAGCACCGGACACGGATTGTTGGGATTGGCGTTTCGAATATTCGCCAAAGCGATCGGATCGATGACGCGACCGGCGCCTTGCGTATCAAAGGCGAAGATCGCCCCAGCAAACCCGGAGGTGTTCACCTTGGTTCGCACGTGGCGCACGCCGATGTCGCCGCGCAGTCGGTCGTCAAAATAGGAAAAGTTGAATTTGAGATAGCCTGAGAAGTTCGCGAAATCGGCGCCCCGTGTCTGGGTGCGGTCCAGTGTAAAATCACGACTACCCTGGGCGACGGCCGCCAAGGCCTTCACCGGGTCGAAGGTCTGCCAGCCGTCCGTAATATTGTCGCGCGGAAGGCCGATGCCCTCGCCAAAGCTATTGGTCGGCAACGGCCCTTGTGAAAACACCGAGGCTGAAATCAGGTTGAGCGCTTGAGGATCCAGGACGATCGTCTGGCCGGTGAAGGGGCTGATGACCTGAATGAATTCTTTACTGGCGCGCGGCGTCCCCGTCTGCTGGTCCACGAACTTGCTGCGCTTGGTGTACTTTCCACCAAACTCAATGCTTCTGATGCCCGCGAAATCGGTGTCCCAATCGAAGTCGGCGAAAGCCACTTTCTGCTCGTCCGCGACCTTGGTGAAGCCCGTCGAGATGTAGCTCAGCGTGTGAGACGGAAGGTCATCCGGATTGAAGCCGGTCCGACCAATATTGTCCCAAAGGTCATCCTGGCTGGCGACGGGGTCGATCACCTTGCCGAGGAACGGCGTGGTCGCCCCGCCGACCAGCGCACAGGCCCCAGAGGAACAATCGTAACCCGCCGGGACAAGCGCGTCGGCGGGAACCTGGTGCAGGTTCCAAGGGCCGACCGTTCGCACCCGGTTGGCGATCATGTAGATTTGATCCTTGGGGTCTTGCTTAGACTTGGCGTAAGAGGCCCCCGCAACAAAGCGAAGTTTGTCGGTGAGCCGCGACTCGAATTCGCCGCTGAACAGAAGGTTGGTCGAGTCGTAGTTGTTGATCGATTCTCGTGTGCCGCCGGTTTCGAAGCGATTCCGGTACTGCGTAAAGGTCCGCGTTTTGGTGTCGAGTGTGACCCACTTTTGAACCGGGTCGGTCCACATCAGGGAATCGTTCAGCGTCGGATTGGTGACGGGATCACCAAAGTTTTGGACAGTGCCACCATAGCTGATCGGTGAGGCGTCATAGGCGATCGTGCGATCACGGAAGGGCGCGCCCAACCCGAGATTGGGATGGTCGACATTGTCGATCACCCCTGGGAAGCGCTGGGTGCTGACGAAGACGGCGCTGTTCCGGCTGCGGAACTTCTGCTTGTTGTATGTGCCCGAAAGCGTCAGTCGGTTGCGCGGCGTAAACTCAAATTGCACCGAGCCATCCACGCCTGTGCGCGTGTAGTTGTTCTGCAAATACTCGTAGGCCGCCGTTTCTGGCGCCAGGCCGTAGGCGATCGGGCGATAGACGCAGGGCGTGGCGTTGGTCGCGAAGGTGGCGCACGCGCCGGTGTCGACCGACTGGGCTCCTGCGAAGGCGTTGGCGCGATTGTGAAGCAGCGCGTTCTGGGCGTCCTTCTGGAAGGCCCAGTTGTTCACGTAGGCTTTGCCGTTCTGATCGGTATAAGCATTGGTTTGGAAGACGTTGTAGTTTTCAAAGCTCTGCTGTTCGCGCTGAACCTTGTTGGCTTCGTCGTACACGGTGAAGAGTACGCCGAACCTGTCGTCGAATAATTTCTGCGAGAAAGTTCCAGTTAGACGGTGATCGAAGTCCTTGGAGAGGGCGTTATAGCGCCCCTGGGCCGAGAACGTACGGATGTTCTCCTTTACGTCGAGCGGCTTGCGCGTGATCAGGTTGACCACCGCAGCCAGGGACCCTTCTTCGTCGTCGGCGGAGGGGGTCTTGACGACCTCGACCTTGGACAGAATGGCTGCCGAGTAGGCCGACAGGTCCACGCCCTGCGAAAATCCGGTCGACCCTAGGGTTACGCCGTTCATGGTGACGACGGTCTGGTCGGCATTCGCGCCGCGCACCGATACGAAACTGCCCTGACCGTCGTTGGTGCTGGTGCTAACGCCCGATATGCGATTCAGCGCATCGGCGATATTTTGGTCCGTCGTCTTGCCGATATCTTCGGCGTTCACGGTGTCGACGATCTTACCCGATTTGCGCTTGTCGTTGATTGACTTGACGATGCTGCCACGAATGCCGGTCACGACGATTTCGTCGACGACGGTATCGCCAGCGTTGTCTTTCGTCTGGCTTGGCTGAGCCGTTTGCGCCGACGCCGCCCCCGAAAGCAGACAGGCGCCGATCGCGACGAGCGCGGTCGAGCAAAACAGCCGCTTAGTGTTCCTTGCCACTTCCCGTTTCTCCCCTCTTTGATCCGGTATGCCGGACTTGATGGCACAGCGCGCTACTGGGCCAAAAAGCCTCGCTCGGCACGGCCCGCATCGACGCGTAGTCAATTGTTGACAATCGGTAGTCACATGCGAGTTCACTGTCAACACTTGGCAACTTGCTATGCGTGCGAGCTTCGTTTTGCGGCTGGGTGCGTTCAGGCAAAGGGTAAAACGTCTCTTCGGTGTCGCCGGACTGAACCGCGCCGGGTTTGCCGCAGGCCCCAACTCCCGAGAGATAGAGGCCATTATGAGCGTCAAGACGACGAACAAGTTTTCGCCTGAGGTGCGCGAGCGCGCGGTGCGGACGGTGCTGGACCACGAGGGCGATCGCCTACCTCGCCACCTGGGCGAGCTTCGTCTACCTGGCCTTCGACATCGACGCCTACGCCCGGCGCATCGTCGGCTGGCGCGTCAGCCGCACCGCCCGAGCCAGCTTCTCGACGCCCTGGAGGAGGCCCTGCATGAGCGGCGCCCGCGGCATCACGTCGGCCTGGCGCATTCCTCCGACCACGGCTCGCAATACGTCAGCAATCAAGTACACAGAGCGGCTGGCCGAAGCCGCCTACTATGCCGCGCTCACGCCGTCCGCTATGGCGGCGTGACTAAAACCATCCGGCCTCCGGCAAACCCGGCGCGGTTCAGTTCATCTGTCGGGAGTGGCGCGGGATCGCTGGGTTAGCGCCAGTCTACCGTTCGAGCGTACGGCGGCGTCTTCCGGCCATGACCGGCCGATGGCATCGATGAGGCCGTCGCCATGATCGGTGGGCGACCGATCTTCATCTGGCGCGCCGCCGTCATCGGGTCGGGCAAGACGGTGCTATCGCGCCGGCTGCGGGCCGATCTCGAACGCGAAGGGCGTGTGATCGTCTCCCGCTCCCTGACGGTCGACAAGGTCAAGATTACCGTACCGCTCCTGATCTCGGCCTTGTTTTACGATCTGTCGTCCGACAAGGGCGTGGTGATCTCGCGCCAGAGCGAGCGGCGTGAACGTGATCTCCAGGAGCTGTTTCGCAAGGCCAAGAAGCCGGTGGCGCTGTTCATCGACGACGCCCACGGCCTGCATCCCAAAACCTTGACCGCGCTCAAGCGCCTGAACGACCCGGCTGACCGGCTCTACCGCGCCGCATAGGTCGTGATCATGGTTCGTACTTTTAAGCGCCTTTTAGCGCACAAACCTTGAGGTGAGCCCCAGGACAGAAGCGTGGTTATGACGACCGTCTGTTTCAGACAGCGCGTTAGGCCTTCTGCGTGGACGGAGACGCGCCAGGCACCGCCCGCGAAACCTTCGCGCTCACGTCAGCCAACGTCGCCGTTAGGCGGTTGAGTTGCGACAGCGATGGCCCCATCCCCGTGTCATATCTGGTGACCAGGTACTCGCGACGATCGGACAGGTCGCGCAGATGCTTCGACGTCCCTCTGCGTAGGGCTAGACCGCTGCTCGTCGCCAACTCGGCGCGTGCCCCCAGGTCATGCTGGAAGCTTCTGACTCGGCTTGGCGCGTGGCCGCATTGTAGCAGCCAAGCGTTCAAGTAGAGCTCAATCGCGTGGATCGCGACCAGGCGAAACGGAGCGCGGGAGAAATGATCTCCTCGCCTTCCAGTCGCTGCGAGCGCACTGGCAGCATCGCGGTAAGCGTGGGCCAGACGCACCAATTCCGTCGGCCGTGCTAGTCCGCCCGGATAAGCCGGAGCATCCGGCGCCACGCCCTTGAGCTCCGGTCCTGAGCGATATTCGCACGCGCCCATCGTCAAGCGGACTTGCTGGCCCCGGCTGAGCGCTTTTGCGGCAAGAAGTGTATGGTCGTGATCAACGCCGCAGCTCCACCGCAGATCCACGGCATAGACCGGAGAAGGTCGTTTCGCATGTTCGATATTTCTCCCTGAACCCGGGTACCCCTCCGGTGAGGACCGCCTTGGCTGATGGGCTGGGTGTCGGGATGCTGTGCTCGTAAGGAGACCTTATGAGCGCTCATAGCTGTGCAGCATGGCTCGGATGACGTTGATGTCGGGGCCGGAGCGTCGGCGTCGCTGGCGGGCTGATGAGCGTCGGGAGATCCTAATCGATGCGTTTTCTCCTGGCGCCGTGGTGGCCGATGTGGCGCGTCGGTACGACGTCTCCACCAGCCTGATCTACAAGTGGCGACGCGAGGTGCTGGCGGCTCGAGACGAGAACGGGTTTGTCCCGGCGGTTGTCGTTGATGGCGCCGGGGTCGCGCGGCCGGCGGTTGCCCGTGACCCGGCCATCGTCGTTGAGCTACCGCACGGCGCCCGTGTGACGATCAGCGCGGACGCGGCCGCCGCCCTGGTCACCGCGACGCTGCGGGCGCTGCGGTGATCCCGGTTCCGTCGGGCGTCCGGGTCTGGATCGCCACCGGCCACACAGACATGCGCAAGGGGATGCTGGGTCTGGCCCTGCTGGTCCAGGAACAGCTGAAGCGCGATCCTCACGCCGGCGATCTGTTCGTGTTCCGTGGGCGTGGCGGCGCCTTGATCAAGATCCTCTGGCATGACGGCCTTGGCATGTCGCTCTACGCCAAGCGCCTGGATCGCGGACGGTTCGTCTGGCCGGCGGCGGAGGGCGGCGCGGTGGCCCTGACGTCCGCCCAGCTGGGCTACATGCTGGAGGGTATCGACTGGCGTAACCCCCAGCACACCTGGCGTCCGACCAGCGCCGGATAGGCGCTGCATTTTCTGGGTCGGGCCTGCATTTAGGGGCGCCACAAACGGTCAGATCTGTGATTCCATCCTCATATGGACACCGCCTTGGAGGCCCTGCCGGACGACGTCGAAGCGCTCAAGGCGGCGCTCCTGATCCTGCGTCAGGAGTTGGATGTGGCCCGGGCCGACGCCGCAGCGGCCAAGGCCAAGGTCTCCGACGACCAGGCGCTGATCGCCCATCTGAAGCTGCAAATCGCCAAGCTCAAGCGCGAGCGGTTCGGGGTGTCCTCCGAGCGGACCAGCCGGCTGCTTGATCAGTTGGAGCTGCAGCTGGAGGAGCTGGAAGCCTCCGCCACCGAGGATGAGCTCGCCGCTGAGAAGGCCGCTGCCCGGGCCACGACGCCGGTCAGGGCGTTCACCCGCGCCAAGCCCTCTCGTCAGCCCTTTCCCGAGCACCTGCCCCGCGAGCGCGTGGTGATAGAGGCGCCCAAGACCTGCGCCTGCTGCGGCGGCGAACGCCTGCGCAAGCTGGGCGAGGACGTCACCGAGACCCTGGAGGTGATCCCGCGCCAGTGGAAGGTCATCCAGACCGTTCGCGAGAAGGTCTCATGCCGCGATTGCGAGGCCATCGCCCAGGCCCCCGCGCCGTTCCATGTCCTGCCGCGCGGCTGGGCGGGTCCTGGCCTGCTGGCCATGATCGTCTTCGAGAAGTTCGGCCAGCACCAACCGCTCAATCGCCAGGCCGAGCGCTACGCCCGCGAGGGCGTGCCGCTCAGCCTGTCGACCCTGGCCGACCAGGTGGGCGGGGTGACCACGGCCCTGGCGCCCTTGGTCGCGCGGATCACCGACCATGTGCTCCGCGCCGAGCGCCTGCACGGCGATGACACGACCGTCCCCGTCCTGGCCAAGGGCCAGACCGACGTCGGTCGATTATGGACCTATGTGCGTGATGACGCGCCCTTCGGAGGATCATCGCCGCCGGCGGCTATCTTCCACTACTCGCGTGACCGCAAGGGCGTGCATCCCCAGACCCATCTGGCCGCGTGGCGCGGGATCCTCCAGGCCGACGCCTATGGCGGCTACGCCGAACTCTACAAGCCAGACCGACTGCCAGGACCGATCCTTGAGTCAGGCTGCTGGGCGCACGGCCGCCGCAAGTTCTTCGAGCTGGCCGATATCGAGACCGCCGAGCGCAAGAAGGCCAGAGGCGAGAAGCCCAGGTGCGTCTACCCCAAGGCCCTGGAGGCGGTGCGCCTGATCGACGGCCTGTTCGCCGTCGAGCGGCGGATCAATGGCGCGAGCCCTGACGAGCGCCTGGCGGTCCGCCGCCAGCAAAGCGCCCCGATCCTCGCCGAACTGGAAGCCTGGATGGACGGAACCCGTCAGCAGCTCACCAGCAGCCACCACATCGTCAAGGCGATCAACTATCTCCAGCGCCGTTGGCCCGCGTTCACCCGCTTCCTGGATGACGGCCGGGTCTGCCTCAGCAACAACGCCGCCGAGCGGGCCTTGCGCGGCGTCGCCCTGGGACGCAAGTCCTGGCTGTTCGCCGGCTCCGACCGCGGCGGCCAACGGGCGGCGGCCATGTACAGCCTCATCGTCACCGCCAAGCTCAACAACGTCGATCCCCAGGCCTGGCTCGCCGACGTCCTGGCTCGCATCAACGACCTGCCCGCCAGCCGCCTTGATGAGCTGCTGCCGTGGAACTGGAGGACGAATGACCCTGTCGGCGGATAACCTCGGCGAGGATCTCGAACGTCTCGACGCCTTCCTGATGTCCGACCAGCTTCCAGACGAGGCCTTGATGCTCAGTGAGGTCGACGGGTTCCTCACCGGGATCGCGCTGGGCCCCGAAGCGATCATGCCCAGCGAATGGCTGCCGGTCGTCTGGGGTGGGGAGGAGCCGGTCTTCGACGGCCTCGACCAGGCGCGGTTGATCATGCAGGCCCTGATGAACCGCTACAATGAGATCGTGCGCCGGCTGCAGGTGGGCGAGCTCGACCCGGTGTTCCTGGTCGGCCCTGGCGGCGAGGTGATCGCCGCCGACTGGGCGCAGGGCTTCCTTCTGGCGATCCAGCTGCGCGAGCCGGCTTGGGCCGCGCTGACCAACTCCGAAGAGGATGGTCACCTGATGCTACCCATCCTGGCCCTATGTTGCGACCAGAACGGCGAAGCGCTGATCGAGCTGCCGGGGGAAATCGAGGACGAACTGCTCAAGAACGCCGGCGAGATCATCCCCGAGTGCGTCCTGCAAATCGCCGCCTTCTGGAAGGCCCGGCGCCGCACCCCCCAGTCCCGCTCAGGACGCCCCAAGGCCGGGCGCAACGACCTCTGCCCTTGCGGTTCCGGCCGCAAGTTCAAAAAGTGCTGCGCTAACTGACAGCCAGACTCCCTGAGGCGGGACAAGACGAGCTACCAAGCCTGCCTTTGTCCCTGCGGCCCTCACCGGATGGGTACGAACCCGGTCGATCGGATCGAGAGTGGACACATCGACAGTCGCGGGGAGAGTGGTGAACGAGCCGGTTTCCAGCGAAGCGAACGCATGTCCACCCCAGTAGGCTACGCAGCCGAAGACCACGAACATCGCCGCCATGAACAGGAGCGGCGCGTTGTCCCGCGCCCAGAGAATGAAGACAGCCGCCCCGACGACACAAGCGAGTGCGCCAGCCAGGCCCAAGATGCAGACAACAATGGCGAACATTGGAGATCCTTCCGTGATGCAGGGCCGATCTGGGGTTTGAGAGCTTGGTGCCTGTCTAACCGAGCTGGGTGATCTACTGTGGTTCCGCCTTGCTGCGCGCCGACGCGACGATCTGTTCGAGGTCCTCATGGAACTTCGCTCTGAAGTCTTGATGTTGTCGCCAGCGCAGCAAGAGGGCGTGGTAGGTCGGGGCGAGAAGTGCTTCGCGAAGGCTTCCGGCAGGCAGGCGCATTCTCGCCAGGATCCAGAACAACACCGCCAGCCATCCCTGAAAGATCCGAGCGCTTTCAGCGAGGGTGGGGGGCCATTCTGGCTGAAGCGGAGCGCCCCAGGGGCTGCGCTTCGGGCAGCGCTGTTCTTCGTCAGTCATTGGTGCTGAAATCCCCGGTCGCCCCGCCACCGCCGAACGAACCGCCATCGCCCGTAAACGCCGGCTCGGGGGCTGGGACAGGATCTGATTGCGAAAGTGCCTCGATGGCCGCGACGGCAAGCAGCGTGTTTGTCATGGGCTGCAGCTGATCGTTCGTGTCCTCGACGCGCGTGGCGGACGAGATAGGCGTGCGCGACCGGTCATCGCGCTGTGCGCCTGGTGCGCTGGCTTGTTGCCCTCGTCGCCGCTTGGCGAGTTCAAGCGCCAAGGTGTTTCTGAGCGACGACTGCATGGCGTAGAGGGTGTCGAGGCGGGCCGAGGCTCTGAGCGTGGTCAACACGCCGGCCGCCAAGATGATGAAGAACGCGGTGAACGCGACACCTCCGATCCCGCCGTGCGCGTTGGCCTGTGCCCGGATCATGGCGTGATCCAGCTCCGGACCGGGTACGCCTGCAAACAGCCAGGAGATCCCGCCGGCTCCCATCAAGCCTATGGCCCCAAGGCCAATCCCTATCTCTTGCCGTGCGAGCTGTCCCGCGATCGTCGTGTCGAGCGCGCTGAGGTCGTCCGCGACTGTCATGATGGAGGCTCCCGTTGCTCCCGCCTTAAGTGCAAGGTACCTTGCACTTTCACCCGAGGGAACCGTCTATGGCGAGCATCCGGAATTGGACGGGCGAACGGGTCCAGGCACGGCAAGCGGTGCTTCCACGCGAAGACGTCGACGTCCGCGCGCTCACGGCGAGCGGAGCGACGTTTTCGAACGCGGGCGCGCGCCGTTCGTATTCGGATATATGCCTCCCAGGCACAGGCCTGGCCATCGACCACGTCGAGCGTGTGGGACTGGTCTCAGCCGACTGGAGAACCGGGCGGATATGCGTCGAGGCCGGGGTGCGGCTAACCGACCTTTGCAGACTGACCTCGGAGCATGGGTGGATGCCGTTCGTCCTTCCGGGGACCGGTGAGGCGACCGTGGGCGGCTGTGTCGCTAACGACGTGCATGGCAAGAACCATCCGAGCGCCGGCGCTTTTGGGGATCACGTCGAAGCGATCCGGCTATCGCGATCGACGAGCGACCGGGACTTTGTGGTCAGGCGTGGTGATCCATTATTCGGCGCCACAATCGGCGGGCTTGGGCTGACGGGCGCCATCTTGGATGTGAGTTTGCGCCTCGTGGCCGTCCAGTCGGCCTATCTTCACGTCCAGACGGTCCCGATGGGGAGCGCGAGCGAGTATGTGGCGCTCGAAGCGCAGGCTCCCCAAGGCCCGTTTCGCGCCGCGTGGGTAGATCTGACCGACCCTCGGCTTGGCGGCTACTACATATCGGCGGCTTGGGCTGAAGACGGAGATTATTCCGCCCCACGGTCGCGTGCGGTGGCGGTGCCGTTCAGCCCGCCGTTCAGCCTAGTTTCGCGGCCGGCGACGGCGGCCTTCAGCTGGTTCTATCGAACGCAGTTCAAGCGAGCGCGGTCGCAGCGCCTTCACTACAGCCAAGCGCTTTGGCCCCTGGACGCAATTCGAAACTGGAATCGTCTCTATGGACCGCGCGGCTTTCTTCAGTACCAGGTCGTCACGCCAACGCTCGACGCTGTCCTGCGGATCTGCGCGATCGCAGGTCGAAGCGGACTTGCGACACCTCTGACCGTCCTAAAGACATTCGGGGACCGACCAGCGGCCGGGTGGCTGAGCTTCGCCCGACGCGGCTACACGCTGGCCGTCGATTTCCGGCCGTCCAAGGCGCTGCCCTCGGTGCTCGAGGCGATGGACGAGGTCGTGCGCGACGCGGGCGGCGCCTGGTACCCGGCCAAGTACCGCGCCCTGAAGCGCGAAGACTTTCTGCAGGCCTTTCCGAGGTGGCCCGAACTTCTCGCCGCCCGCGACCCGGCCGCCACCTCGGCTTTCTACGAAAGGATGCGCTGATGAAACGCGCGCTGATCCTCGGATCGAACTCGGCCATCGCAAAGGCGACGATTGCCCATCTGGCCAATGAGGGATGGGCTTTCACCTTGGTGGCGCGCGACAAGGTCGCCCTGAGCCAGCATGTCGCCGAGCTTGCGGCGATCGGGAGCGAAGCGCGCGGCGAGTCCATGGATCTGACCAACCGCTGGGCGGCCGAGAGGATCCAGGAGCTGGTGGTTCAAGAAAGCCCGGATCTTGTGCTGGTGGCCTTCGGCCTGTGGGCCGAAAACACCACGGCCGAGGACAACGCCGCAGCGTCGGGCGCCCTGATCGAGACGAACTTCGTCGCGCCCGCGCGCATCTGCCTGGGCGTCGCCCAGGCCCTCGAACAGCGCGGCCAAGGCACGCTCGTGGTGATCGGATCCGTAGCGGGCGATCGCGGGCGGCAGAGCAACTACGTCTATGGCGCGGCCAAGGCTGGCCTCGGCGTGCTCGTCGAAGGCCTGGCCCATCGCCTGGCCCGCCGCGGCGCCGGGGGCGCTCGCGCGATCCTCGTGAAGCCGGGTCTCGTCCGGACGCCTATGACCGCGGGCTTTGACCGCTCAGGCTGGCTTTGGTCGTCTCCCGACGACGTGGGCTGCCGGATAGCACGTCTGGTTCGCGCCAGGTCGACCGTCCACTACACGCCGGGGTTCTGGCGTTGGATCATGATGGCGGTGCGCGCCCTCCCCGACCCCATCTTTCACCGGACGGCGCTCTGATGGACACGACCAAGATCGCCATCGGCTTGGTGTTCGGCCTGATCGCTTTCGTCTGCCTGGTCAAGGCGGGCGTGATCAAGATCGAAGATCTGCGCGCGTTCATGGCGCCGCCGTATCAGGCCTGCACGATCCTCACGGACAACGAGATCCATTTCGCCGGTCTGCTTCGCCAGGCGGTTCCCGAGTACCAGGTGCTACCGCAGGTCAGCTTCGGCGCGTTCCTGCGGGTGAAGTCAGGCCTTGGTCCCTCCGGTTCGACCACGGCGTTCAACAAGATCTCCAGCAAGCGGGCGGATTTTGTTGTGTGCGATCACCGATACAGGGTCCTCTGCATCGTCGAACTGGACGACCGCACACATGACCCGGACAAGGACGCCAAACGCGACAGCTATACGGCGGCGGCGGGCCTCCAGACGCTGCGGTTTCAAAGTCGTTCCAAGCCATCGGTCGAAGCTCTTCGCCGCGCCATCACCGATGCGGTCGAACGCGCCAAGCTCAAGCGCGCCTAATAGTCGATGGCGCCCATAGTGCAGTTGCCCCAGAGGCTCTCCGTGCATCGGCGGGCATATCGCCGACTGTCCTCGATCGCAAAGCCGGACCGTAAGATCATACCGTATAGGCCATTGCCGACCACGGTCGTCGTTCGCAGCAGACGATCTACTTGGGCGAGGCGGAGGCTGACTGGATCGAGCGCCAGGTTGTGGGCGATGTTCCGGTCGCGGAAGCCGGCGACCGCCAGCCGATCCTTCGCGTTCATCGTTCTGATGCCGAGAGCAAGGCCGTCTCGCATGTCCCTATGAAAGCCTGTTCGAGTGGTGTGTCGGGCTTCACGCGGCGCGCGGACGACGAACGCTCGCGCGGCCCCTTCCTCTAGATCGTCAGCCAGCTTCGCTTCCTCAATGCGGCGCGAGAGGAAGCGCCGCCTATAGAGCGCTTTCAGGACTGGCCGATCGGCGACAATGGCGATGATCGTGGGGATGCTCAGCCTGTCGGCGCGCGGACCGTCCCACAGCGCCGCAAGCCGAATAATCTCGTAATGGAGCAGGCCACGTTGGAGGTTCTTGAGCGCGTGGGCGGCATGTGAGGCCGGAACCTGGCCTGCCAATCTATCGCTGCGGCTGATGACTCGGTTGTTCTCATGGGTCTTACAAACGTCGATTATGTAATCCCAAAGTCCCCTCACCTTCTGTTCGGCCAGGTCAATACGCTCATCGACGGGACGCCGCCGGAGTTGTTCGACGTAATTTTGCTCAGCGCGCGAGAACACGGCTTCCTTGCTCTTGTCATGGACCGGGGCGATCATAGACGCGACACGGCCGCCAGGCCCAGCTTGGTTGGCCGAACCTCTAGGTGATCAGGATGACCGAACCCGCCAACGACAATCGCCTCGGGCTGCACTTCTCGGCCCTCAAGATCGCCGCGCGCGAGGCCGTCGAAAAAGCGGAAGACTATGTGCGCTCGGTCAGAGAGCTGCACGATGTGGAGGATGGTCCGAGCGCGCGGGCGCTCGTGGAGTCGGCGGAATCAACGCTCGCTAACGCCCAGGCTGCGCTCGCCAGTCTCCTGGCCGCCGAACAGATCGTATTGAGTGAAGCGCCGCACGCGGTTCTTTAGGCGCGGCCTAGAGTGATGCGGCTAGGAATCCAGCCGCGATCAGACCGAGCACACGGCTCATGGGATCGCGAAACGCCCAGACGATCGGGTCATAATCGAGCTCGCCGCGCTGGGCGGTAAACCACAGCCGGAAGATCCACACCGACATGACCGCGCCGATCGCCCACAGGCCCCACGCGGCGTGCGTGCGGGCCGCGAAGCCGCCATTCAAGGCCACGTAGAGCAAGAACACCACGACCGCGCCCATGCCCGCGCCTAAGCCGGCGGAAAGGGTGAAGGGCCAGTCCGAGGGCCGATAGCCCCTGCCCGGCGTCTCTCCCTGGTCGAGCTGCTTTCGTAGCTCGGTGTGCCGCTTGGCTAGCGCTAAGGACAGGAAGAAGAGGCCGCTGAACGCGAGGAACCACGGGCTGAGAGGCGCGCCCGTCGCCGCCCCGCCGGCGGCCAGGCGCAGCATGTAGAGCGCGCCCAACACGAAGACGTCCAGGACCGGCTCGCGCTTGAATCCCGAGGTGTAGGCTGTGGTGCCGACGATATAGACGACGACCATTAAGCCAAGATTCAGCGACCAGGCGCCCGCGCCGCCCGCGCCCAGGACGATGAGACCTGCTGCGACGACGCCGCCGGCGATAGGATCCAGCGCTCCACTCGCGAACGGGCGATGGCGCTTCACAGGGTGGTCCGCATCCGAGTGTCGATCACGAATGTCGTTGACCAGATAGCCTGCGCTCGCCACGGCCGACAGCGCTCCAAACGCCACCAACGCCCCCAGCCAAGCGTGTGCCTGAAGGTATTGGCCCGCCAGGATGAGCGGCGCGAAGACCAGGAGATTCTTCACCCAATGGGTCGGGCGAACGGCCTTCAGCCAGGTCCAGGGCGCCAAGGTCGCACTGCCAAGGTCGCTCATGTGGCGCTGGCCCCGACGAGGATGGGGGCTCGACGCGGCAGGACCTCGGCCGAAACGAGGGCGAGCACAGTCATCGGGGCGAGCCATCCCAGCTGCAGGCCATAGACGAAAGCTAGTCCGGACGCGGGCAGCGGCGCGAACCAAGCGAGGGTCAACCAGCCGTAAGGCGGGTGATGGAAGGCCGCTGACCGGTTCGCGGCCGCGACGGCCGCGATCGCCAGGGTGGTGATCGTGGTGTCGTAGGCGAAGGTGTAGGGCGAGATGAGCGCGCAGGCGGCGAGCGCGGCCGCCGTGCGGAGCGAAGGTGAAGAACTCCTCCACCAGACCGCTGATGACAACGCGATCGCGCACACAGCGGTCACGCCCTGCGCCGCCCAACAGACCGGGAGCGGCGCGCCCAGCAGCTGCAGAGCCACGAAGATCGAAGGCATGAGGGACTTAAGCTGTCCGGCGCCTTCGAGCTGAGGCCTAGCCTCGCCGGCGGTCTCGAGGAAGGCCCGCCAAGGTTCGGGACCGAGGATCATGACGCTGAGCGCGCAGAGACCAAGCACCGTGGCGGCGGCCGCCGCGAAGGCGCGCCAGCGCCGTCCGGCCGCCAAGACGAACGGGCCCGCGATCGCCAGATGGGGTTTCAAGATCATCGCGCCGATCATCGCGCCGCCGCGGAGCGGCCGCGACGACGCCTCATAGAAGCCGAGTGCCAGAAGGGCGGCGCTTATTGAGCCGAGCTGATGATGCCAGACGTCCCAGAACAGCGCCGGCGAGGCGAGCGCCACCAGAAGCGTGAGCCGGTGGGGGAACAGCCTGTAGGCGGCGAAGCAAAAGAGCGCCACTCCGCCCAGCGTCCAGACCATCATCGCTAAGCCGTAGGGCATGTAGGCCAGAGGTGCGATCGCCAGGGAGGTCACGGGCGTGTAGTGCCAGACGTAGGTCGCCGTCGCGCCGGGATGCTGCTGAGCCAGCAGAGCGTTGAAGCTTGCCAGCGGATAGACGTCGGCCGACCGCCCCTGACGCACGAAGGTCGAGGCCGCGTAAAAGTTGCTGAAGTCCTGGCCGGCGGGGTCGCCCGTGGGCATGACGCCGTTGCGAGTCGACAACGCGCCGCCAATGAACAGCGCCACATAGAGCGCGATCAGTGTCGCGCTGGCGGCCAGGACGAAGCGCCGGCTAGGCGGGGCGTTGAAAGAGCGGTCAGACATGGGCGCCTCGCGGGGCGCCGACGGCGCCTAGAGCGACGTAATGACGATCGTGCTGACGATGACGAAGGCCAGCATCATCGGAACCTGCTTGGCGTAAGCCAGCTCGTGGCGCTTCAGATAGCTCAACGCCTTGCGCCAGGTCGAAGGCAGCGCCGCGCCCTGCATTCCCGCCCAGGCCTCGCGCGCGCTGTGAACATGGCTCGAGGCCACGACGATGAAGGTCATCGTAAACAGCGTCACGACCTTCCAGGTCGGCAGTCCGTATTGCGCCAGGTGGTCCATCGTCGTCTCCCGGGCCGCCAAAGGCGCGCCCTGTCACGACGAGTACAACGCAAGGCCTGAAATACGGTTGAGGGACGTGGTTGCCGAGTGGCTGACGAAGAAGGTTTCCCATCGGCTAAAGCCCCAGGTTCTGTTGCTGCTGGATCTGCGTGTCCCGCTCCTTGGTGCGGGTTTTCGGTCGGTCTGACCCGGCGCCGCCGGAGCTCGACATGCCCTTGTCCATGGACTTCGAGAACTCCTTGTCCTTGTCGGACGCGGTCGCTCCGGTCTTGGTGTCGTCCTTGCGAAGCTCCGCCTCCGCCCTTCGGATCTCGTCCAGGGCGACAAGCTTCTGGCCGTCCTGGCGGAGGATCAGCTGGGCTGTCCGAGACAGATCGTCGGTGATCATCTTGGCGTCCTCGGCGAGGCGCGAGCTCATCACGTAGAGGCGGGCCATGTTCGCCGCCTCGCCCAGCTTGGACGACATCTCGAACACCACGCCCTTGAAGGTCGAGCCCTGGGCCCGGTCGGCGGTCATGGCGTAGCCGTAGCCGGAGAACCGCAGCGCCTCGTCGGTGGCTGAGAGTTTTTCGACCTTGCCCGCCATGGCGCCCTGGCCCTCGTGGCGGATCGTCACGGCCTTACTGTCCATCGCCACGATGCTGAAGGCGCCGCCGCGCTCATAGCCGCGGTCCGAGAAACGCGCCTCCCAGACCATCCGGTCGCCGGCGGCGATCGGGTGGGCGCGCTCGGTGAAGGTGGAGAACGTCGGGTTGCGGCGCGTGGCCTCGTCGTTGAGGTCGACCATCCGCTCGCGGCCCTTGTCGCTGCGGACCTTGAGCATGTTGTTTTCGCGATCGACCCCAACAATGGTCTCGACCATGTGGCGGGGGGTGGCCGCGCCCGCGAAGGCGTCGTTGGACACGATCTTGTCGCCAAGCGCATAGGAACGCGCATCGACCTGTTCGGCTCGGGACAGATTCTTGGCGTAGAGGCGGTCGACCTCGCGCTCGTTCCGCGAGAGCGCTCCACTATCCTGCAGCTGGTTGCGCAGCCTGGCCGAGACGAGTCCGCGCATGGCGTTGGTGGCGACAACGATCTGCGTGTCGCGTTGGGCCTGCATCTCGAGATAGGCGGACACCACCCGATCGGCGATGGCGGCCTGGTCGGCGTCGCGGCCCACGCTTTCGATGTTGGGGCGGAGAAGGGCCAACCCCTCCTTGAACTTCCCCTCCCCCATGCGCTGGACCGCATCGCGCAGGTGCGTCGGCGCTTGCGACTGGCGAAGGATCTCGTCCATCATCACCCGGTCGGCCTTACGCTCGATGATCGCCTTGAAGGGGTTGCCCGCGCCGGGCCCGCCGAGCTGGCCCCGGTCGCCCTGGAAGCGAACAGCTGGGATGCGCAAGCCGTCGACCACGTTGACCAGGCGATACATCGTGTCGTTCGTGAGCGTCGAGGACTCGTCGACCATCAGGATCGTCTTGGCGAAGTTGGCGCGTAGTCGCTCGAGCCTTTGGCCGCCGACTTCCATCGCCCGTTCCGCCTTGCGAAGGAAGCTCTCGACCGTCGTCGCCCCGACCCCGGCCTTACGGATCTCCTCGGCGAAGCGGTGTTGGCTGGCGATGCCGAAGATGTGCAGGCCGTGGCGCTCTGCGACATCGTTCGTGACGCGCAGCGCCGTGGTCTTGCCGACGCCCGCCAGGCCCTCGACCACGGCGTAGCGGTCCGGGGACTGAAGCATGTGGCGCGCGCCGGCCGCCTGCCCCTTTGTGAGCGTGAGACCCGTGCGCTCCTTGACCGCTTCCGGCTGCATTGCGTTCTTGAGCGCCGGGGCCGGGATCAGCTCGGGCGCCGCGCCTCGCCCGCGCTCGATCGCACCGACGATGGCGGTTTCGCGCGCGAGTGTGCGGGCCGTTGTCACGCCCGCCATTCGCGTCCGATCGGCCTCGACGATGTGACCGGCTTTGGCCAAGCGGTCGAACGACGCCTCCAGACGATCGTAAGTGACGCCGGCGTCTGAAGCTAAGAGCGCCTTCTGCAGGATGAGATGCTTGCTCACCACGGCGTCGCGCTCCTCGGCCGACCGCAGCCCAAGCGACACGAGGGCCTGGGTCTCTTTGTCGGGATCGTTGGCGCTGGGCGCGTAAACATCGGTACGGGCGTTCGCGCCAGTGTGGTCGCGAACCATCTTTCGCAGCTTGGCGATGGCGGGATTGATGGCGCCGATAACCTTGGCGGTAACATCCTGCCCGCGCTCGAGCGTGCGGGCCGCGACCTGTCGTGCGAGCGCGCCGGGATCGACCTTCTCGGCGCGTTCCGACCACTCCTTCTGCAGGACCTCGCGCACGACATCGCCCTTGGTCTTGCGGGTCTGCTTCTGGATCATCGTGCGCTGTTCGTCGGAGACCGATGAGACGCCGCGTTCGGCGGCCAGGGCCTCGGCGCCGGCGTTGATCTCGCGACTGCGGCTGCTGAACTCCTGGATGAGCTTCGTGCTCGTCCCGGCGATTTCCCATGCCAGTTCGCCCTTGCGTTCGATGCTGTAGCCTTCGGCCATCAGCCGCGATTGCAGCTCGCGCGCGCCCACGAGGGATGTGTTCTTCTGCCACTTGTACATGTGACGTGTTTCGAGCGCGCCGAACTTCCCGGTTTCAGGGTTCTTGGTGACATTGGCGATGGGGTTGTGGACGTGCAGGTGCGGATCCCCGCCGCGCGTCGTGACGTGCATCACGGAGCCATAGACAAGGTTCTTCGTCTGAACCTCCCGCACCGCCCCCTGCTCGTCGCGAACCCGGGTGACGGCGTGGTTGGCCTCGAGGTAGGACATCATCGCCTTATTGGCCGCCATGACGTGGCCCTTCAGGCGGTCGGCCAGCTCGGGGTCATGCCTCTCGGCGGCGATCACCAGAAGGGTGACGGACTTGGGCACCGCGAAGGTGAAATCCCACCCGGCGTGGTGTTTGGCCTTGTTCTCGCTGTCTGTGAGCGCGGGCCCGTTCGGGTCGGGATTTCGACCATCCAGGATGGCGCGCAGTTCCTTGGCGTCGACCTTGCCCTTGAGCCCAAGTTCGGCCGCGCCCTGGCCGCCCCATTCGAGGTTCGGCGCCCCCGCCTCGCCCTCGATGTAATAGTCATCCTTGGCGTAGTAATCGGCCGCGCCGGCCGCGCTGCGGATCCGCGAAGGCGTCATCATGACTGCGGCGTCCAGAAGCTGTCTGAGCCGTCGGGTTCGTCACGATCGCCAGTGCGGTCCTTGGATACGAAAGGCCATGCGTCGGCCGGTCCTTTGCGCTGTCCTTCGCGCCCCTTCCAAACCGCGATCCCGTTGAGCGGGTTGGCCTGCTCCATGTCGCGGCGCACGCGGTCATAGAGCTGCATGAAGGCGCGCTGATGCTCCTGTTGGTCGAGCCTCGACCGGTAGGCGTCGACCGCGAGTTTGCTGGTGCGATCGAGGTTCCCACTGGCGGCTAATTCGGGCAGGACGGGCTCGTTCGCGCTCACCGGGTCAGCGGATTTTCCATCGCCTGGATTACGCTCGTCGGGGGTGGCCATGCGCGGCCCGCCCTCGTCATTGGCCGCGACGCTCTCCGCCGGCGGTGCGGCCGCCTGGGGCTCAGCGGCTTCGGGCTCGGGAGCGTCCGGCTCGAAGATCTCTCCGGTCTTGGGATCGAACATCGGGCGGACGACAAAGATCTCGCCCGTCTTGGGGTCGTACATCGGCCGAACGACATTGTCGGCGGTCTCCTCCAGGGCTGGCGGCCCCTCCCCCGCTTCCCGCTCCATTTCAGCTTGGCGGATGAGTTCGCTGCTCTCCTGCAGCGCCTCCAGGAAGAGCTCCGTCGGGGTCGGTCCCGGGCGCTCTTCCATCCCCTCAGCGATCTTCGGGCGGGGCTTGTACCGGAACTTCAGGGTGGCGGCCGGGAACGCCTCGCCTTCCCGCGCCGAGGCCACCTTGATGAAGCCCTGCATGGCGGGCTGGTTCATCAGGTCTTCGGGCAGGGCGACGGGTTCTAGCTCCTCACGCGCGTTGATGTTCACGCCATCGCGCTGGGAGTTCGCCCCGAACGAAATGCTCTCGTCCACTCGACGCATCTGGGCGCGGCCGAGCTGGTCGCTCATGAACTTGGCGGTGTCGGGATCCTGGCAACGCAGGATCAGTTTGTGCGCGCACTGGCCGATGATCGTGGTGGCCGTCTCGTGGCCGTAGATGTCCTGGAGCTGGCTGAATTGTTGGAGGCCAAGCACCATGGCGCCGTTGTACTTGCGCAGGCGCACCGGGCCCGTCGCCAGGCTGTCGATCTGGCCGAGCGAGGAAAACTCGTCGAGCATCACCCACGTCTCGGGCCGGTTGTCCTCGGGTCGGCTGAGCAAGGCGCCGACCACCAATTCGACCCAGAACGACAACAGGGGACGCAGGCTGTCGATGTGCGTTTCGGGCGCCGAGAGGAAGAGGAAGCCTCCCTCCCCTTTCGGGGCGTTGACCCATTCGCGGATGGAGAAAGTCGAGCGGTCGCCGACCAGGTGCGTGAGGCTGTTGAGGCCGGTCATCAGCACGCTTTTGATCGCGCCGGACGCGCGCGCCGCCGCCGGCCATGTGCGCGGCGGCGGGCGTGCCGCGAACCAGCCACTCAAGCAGTTCGACCGGCCCGAAGAACATCTGCAGGAGGTCCTGCAGTGTCGCGTGGGGGAAGAGCTTCTTGAAGCGGTAGGTCGCCCAGACGAAAGTCTGCCGCGAGGTCTCCGACCAGTACGGATCGCCGCTTTTCGGATCCTTCCAGAGACACGCCGCGAGCTTGGCCAGCTCGTTCATTTCGGTGGCGTCGTTGAACGGCGACCACTGCACGGATCGCGCGTCGTAGGGGTTCAGGATGAGGTCGGTCTTAGGGTTGTAGTGGGCGCGAATGTAGTCGAGCTCGGGGTCGTAGATGATCGCCCTGTCGCCACGCTCGCGGGCCGACTCGATGAGGGTGTGAATGGCCTGCGACTTGCCCGATCCGGGCGCCCCGGCGGCGAAGACATGCTGGCTTTCGGTGCGGTACGGAAGCGGGACCCCTACGATCTTGGCCGGGACATGCTCGGGGTCCTTCCGCTCGACCCTCATCTCGTCGTTGAACTTATAGATCTCGCGCATCAAGTCGCCGACAGGGACGACCTTCTGGCCGCGGATCTGGCGGGCCTTGAGCTTCTCCTCGCCGGAGTAGACGAACCACGCCGTGGCGATCGTGAAGATCGCGAAGACGCCAAGCCCCCACATGAGGAGCGCTTTGCGGAGCTTTCGGTAGTAGGACTGGGCGTAGGGCTGAAGCCACTTCAGCTTCGGCACCTCGGTGTTCTTGTAGGTGCGCTCGACCCCGTCGAGACCCTTGATAGAGAGCTTGTCGGGAAGCGGGTGACCGAGCTTTTCGAACAGGGCCGCTTGGGCGCCTTGGAGGCCGTATTCCTGCTCCAGGTCGGACGACGTGTTGTTGCCCAGCCAGAGGCACACCATGCCCCACACCAGGGACAGGATCACCAGGCGCCCGAGCACCTCCATGACCATGTCGATATTGTGGGAGAAGGTCTGGCCGCCGCGAAGCCAAGCCTCGCCCTTGCCGCGATGGATTCGAGCCATGATCGAACGTCCCTGAGCGAGAGGAGCTCAAGGGGCGTTCGGGCGCAGTCACAGGTCTGTTCTACCCGTCCTAGAAGGCCTCGAAAAGAGCCGTCAGACGGGGGTCGAGATCGTCAGGGTCCTCGCCGATCTCTGGGGGGCGTTCTGGCGGCTGACCAAACAGTGTGGCGGCGGCCTGATAGACGAACTTCTGAGCCGCCGCGAGCTCGTCCTTGGACATCGCCTTGCGGGAAAGATGGATCACCAGGGCGGCGCTAACGAACGACTGGAACGCGGCCTGCTGGGCGAAATACTGGTAGTTCTTCACGCCGCGCCGGTGGATCAGCATCTCGATGTACTCGGCCATCGGTACGCCAATTTTCTCCGCGTCGAGACGGGCGCGGTCGATGGTTTCAGGATTGACGCGGATCGTGAGCGGGACCTTCCCGTTCTTTCGCACACTTGTCGCCAAGACCACCCTCCTACGTCACACGGTATGCCATGGCATACCACCTAAGCCATTGATCTGCAATGTAATCCGCTTGTGTGGTATGCCATGGCATACCACACCGCGCAAAATTTTTACGCGCGAAAACAATAACTTAGAAAAGGCGCAGCTGTGCGTGACGTGCCCCTCTCTCCTCCCTACCCGGAGAGAGGCTGCTGGATTTGGGGATGATCTGGGTTTCCGGGTATCCGCCTTCGCCTTTAGGCGCTTGGGAATGACAGCGCGTGTCGGCGTGGAATGGGCAAACAATTTGGACGTGGCAGTGTTGGGTGACCGCCATCGGCTCGACATCGTGGACGCGCGAGCGACGAACAAGACGCGTGATCTGGCGACCAGGCGCACAGTCCCCATGTGCTGAACCTGGGCTGACGCGACCGCGACCAAGACCCTGCTCGGCCCCCAGGACGACGGGTCGCGTGGAGCTGGGAGCGCACGCCTGATGGATCAGTCGGAGATGCTTGGCGCCGTCGCTTGTCGACGGCTTGGCCAAGCCCTCCGCAGCCATCGCCGGACGCGACCGCGACCGAAGATCCGAGGGTGCGTGAGCGCCCCGGATCGAGGGGAGCCGGGAGCGAGCTGCGCACTTCAGTCGGCGTCACCTCGGCCATGGCCTCAAGCCATGGCGAACGAGGTCCGCCGACAGCCGCGATCGACGACGCGACCGCGACCAAGACCCTGCTCGGCCGACAGGACGACGGGTCGCGTGGAGCCGGGAGCGCACGCCTGATAGGTCAGTCGGAGACGCTTGGCGCCGTCGCTTGTCGACGGCCTGGCCAAGCCCTCCGCCGCCATCGCCAGACGCGACCGCGACCGAAGATCCGAGGGTGCGTCAGCGCCCCGGATCGAGGGGAGCCGGGAGCGAGCTGCGCACTTCAGTCGGCGTCACCTCGGCCATGGCCTCAAGCCATGGCGAACGAGGTCCGCCGACAGCCGCGATCGACGATGCGACCGCGACCAAGACCCTGCTCGGCCGCCAGGACGACGGGTCGCGTGGAGCCGGGAGCGTACGCCTGATGGATCAGTCGGAGATGCTTGGCGCCGTCGCTTGTCGACGGCTTGGCCAAGCCCTCCGCAGCCATCGCCGGACGCGACCGCGACCGAAGATCCGAGGGTGCGTCAGCGCCCAGGATCGAGGGGAGCCGGGAGCGAGCTGCGCGCGTCAGTAGAGGGTGCGTCGGCTTCGCCTGACGCCCCTCGCCGCGCCTCGACACCGCGCACGAAAAAGGGGGACAAGCCCCCCTCGGCTAGAACGCCGGCTCGAGATCCAGGTACGCTTCGAGGTTGGTCGCGGTGTTATCGAATGACGCCTCGATCGCGTCCGCCGCCATGTCTTCGTCCAGGTCCGCGTCGGTGATGTATTCGCCAGCCTGGTAGAGTGGGGCCAGGACTTCGTACAGCGGGTGATGACCAGCATCCCCCGCGTCCAGGGCATCGAAGAAAGAAGCCCAGATGACCGCCTTCTCGGCGTTCGACATCGCGGTGAACTCGGTGCTGCTGTTGATGGCCATGAACATGATGAAGCTCCTGTGCTGACCGCTCTCCGCGAGCGGCGTTGTAGCCTCCGGGCACAGGGGGTCCCGCTCCGTCACCGGAGCGGTTGGGCCGTAGGTCCGGCCGCGTAGGGAAACCCGCGCCAGCGGGTTGACGGAGTGGGTGGCTTTTGCCGAAGGCAAAAGCGGCCTGTGACAGGATGCGAAGACGACGTGCGCGCTACGGCCTTTCCGGTCTCGCGCCCGCCCGACGCGACCGCGACCGACGATCCGAGGGTGCGTTAGCGCCCAGGATCGAGGGGAGCCGGGAGCGCGCGCCACACGTCAGTCCTCGATGCGCCGGCGAAGCCTGGCGCCCGAGGCCGCGAACCAGCCTTCCCGGCACAAATAAGGGGGCCGAAGCCCCCGCCGTTACACCGCCTTGTGCAGGGCCGAGACCACATCTGCGCGACCGTCGACCATGATGATCGTCTTCAGAAGCGCCAGCGTGTGCGTGTTCATGTCGTCAGTCTGTCTTGCGGCCAGGTCAACCTCGACGGCGGCGAGATGGCGTTGCGCTTCGGCGATGTCCTGGAGCATCAACGCGTGCTGCTCAGCGGCCGTACTTGCGACGCTGCTCGACGCAATGGCTTCCGCCTCGGCGGCGAATGCATGGTGGGCGTTGTGATAGGTGACGTCTTCGCTGACGTCGCTCACCAGCTCGGCCATGCAGTCGACCGCGATCAAAAGGTCCCTGACCTTCTCCCGGAAACTGGCCAGGGTCATGTTGCCAACGCTGCTCGCCACATCGACGAGAGCTTCACCGACGTCGGCGAGGCTTGCGGTCAGGTCGGCGTGTTCACGGTTGCTCAAAGTCGACATGATCGTGATCTCCTCGTGGTCGCTCCCAATGAGCGCCTCGAGGCCCCGCCTCATGTCAGCAGCGCCCAGTCACCGGAGCGGGCGGACCGAAGGACCGATCGCGCAGGGAAACCCGCGCCAGCGGGTTGACGGGGTGTCTGACATGATACCCTTGGACGAGGTGCCCCCAGGCTCAGTAGGACAGGCTACGCCGTCGCAAGTCGACGGCGGCGAGATCTCGTGGAGATCTCGTCAGCCTGGCCGGCCCCTCCCGCCAGACGCGACGGCGCCGGACCTGTCTCGCCAGCCAACGGCTAGGCGACCAGGTCCTGAAGCCGAGCGAGCTGAGCCCATCATTCGGCGTCGCCTCGGCCATGGTCCTGGACCATGGCGCGCGAGGCCCTGCCGGCATCAACGATCGCCAACGCGACCGCGACCGATGATCCGAAGGTGCGTCAGCGCCCAGGATCGAGGGGAGCCGTGAGCGAGCTGCGCACCACAGTCCTCGGCGCGACGGCGAAGCCAGACGCCCGAGGCCGCGCCTTGCCCAGTCAGGCACAAAAAAGGGGGAGCCTCCTGGCCTAGGGCCAGGAGGCGACGAGCTTAGTAGCAGCGCGGAAGTTGAGACGCGTAGGCTGCTTGGGCTGCGGTGGCCGGCGTGATCGTACGATGCTCCGCGAAGGCGATCTGGGCGATCCGCCATTCGGGCGTGTCGTCCATCCGCTCGGCTATCACCCGGCGTCCGCGGTTCGTCGTCCGCTGCCGCGTATACCAGCCGAGCTCGCGGATGAAGCCGTAGATCAAGCGGTTCGGATAGCCGGTCAGAAAGTCGATCGTAACTGGCTCTTCAACTAGGCGATCGGTGACACCCGCCAGTGTGATCGTCTTATCATTCGCAAGCTCGGCGTAGGCGATGGAAGCATCGGCCCAAACGTCCGTTGAACGGACTTCGCAGGCCTCGCCCGCCCGCATCGCGTGGACGATGTAGCGGCCAAGATGGGTTTCGCTGCTTAGCCGGATGGTCATGATCGTGATCTCCTCGCGGTCGCTCCCAATGAGCGCCTCGAGGCCCCGCCTCATGTCAGCAGCGCCCAGTCACCGGAGCGGTCGACCATCTGGGCGATCGCGAAGGGGAACCCGCGCCAGCGGGTTGACGGGGTGTCTGACATGATACCCTTGGACGAGGTGCCCCCAGGCTCAGTAGGACAGGCTACGCCGTCGCAAGTCGACGGCGGCGAGATCTCGTGGAGATCTCGTCAGCCTGGCCGGCCCCACCAGCTGAACGCCACGGCGCCGGACCTGCCTCGCCAGCCAAAGGCTAGGCGACCAGGTCCCGAAGCCGAGCGGTCTCAGACCGTCAGTCGGCGTCGCCTCGGCCATGGCCCCAAGCCATGGCGTACGAGGCCCGCCGCCAGCCACGGTCGCCGACGCGACCGCGACCAAGACCCTGCTCGGCCGACAGGACGACGGGTCGCGTGGAGCCGGGAGCGAGCTGCGCGTTTCACTCGGAGATCCTTCGCGCCGCGCGCGGCGCTGAAGGCCTCCGCCCCTCACCCGCCGCCCGGCGCGCTCCTTACGGGCGGCCTTCCTGCCCGCGTGCAAACGGAAAACCCCGCCAGGCGGCGGGCCTGACGGGGTTCTGGCGATCCATCAATGGGGGCGAGGATCGCTCAGCCGGTGAGCTTAATGATCGTGGTGGCGATCGCGACGATGCCGGCGACGCAGCCCACGAACCACTTCGTCTGCTCGATGATCGTGGCGCGGATCGACGAGGTTTGCTCGGTGATCGCGGCGCGAAGTTCAGCGTTGGTCACGAGGTGCTCCTGCGAGAGGGCGAGGCCTCTACGATGCGCCTGGGCGACGGCTTTTTCAACACCGACTTCGGTGAGGAGCGCCTCGTACTCGGCGCTGTCGAACTTCGGGAGAGGCTGGGCTGACATCGGGTGGCTCCTTGGCTATGCGGCGCGCCGCGTTCGGGGCCGCCATGCCTGGAAAGCGAGTTCAAGGGGCAAGGCCGGGTCCGCTTGCGGACCCGCCTCGTCAGAGGTCGCCTTGCGCCGGCGAGCCCAGGCTAGAGGCCTGAACCCGCGCGGCGGCCGCGCCATAAGGGTGCCAACTGTCAGAACGGCGTGTCATCCGAGGCGCAAGCGTAGCTACGTCGCGAATAAACTCCGGACGGGGTTAGACAAAGCTCGTGCACGGCCTCGTGGTCATGGTCGAGCCGCAGTGAGCGGCGGCGCCGAATGGCCTGAGCTTCACCGAGCGTGCGCGCCGGCCAGATGCAGACCCGCCGCTGGCCGACTTCACGGTCATCGAGCCAGCTTCGCTCGATCTGGTAGAGACCCACGGCATAGGCCGGAGCGCCCAAGGTCTCGCCGACGCGAACGATGCGGAAGTCGTCGGCGCCGAGCGTGAACACGGCCTGCGGGTTCGCGATCGGGATCAAGGCCTTGAGGCAAGCGGCCTGGTGGGGGTCGGCGGCCCGATCATCGCCGCCGCCGGCGTGATCGAGGTGCCAGGCGAGCCAGAAGCGCGCGTCGGCCAGATCGGTGACACCTGTCGTGACAGCGACGTCATTGCGGTGGATCTCGTACATGGCGACCTCAAGCGGCGTAGTGAAAGGGTTGGGCGAAGTTGCCGATGACGCGCTCGAAGCGGTGCAGATGGCCCCGGCCGTTGCGCTGGGCGGCGCGAAACGAGGCGACCTGGGCGAGCTGCTGAAGGCGCGAGAGGGCGTTCCAGGCCTCTTGCGCGTCGCGGTCGGCTTTGGCCTGGGCGGCGATGGCGTCGGGATATTGGCGGTGCATGTCGGTCTCCGGGTCAAGGTCGCGGCCGCGCCGCGATCACGACCCCGCTCGCCCGGAACCGTCGGGATGGGCGCAAGGCCGCGGCTTGCCGCGCCTCGTGAGAGGTCGCCTTGCGCGCGAGCGACCCGGGCATGGTCGTGGTCGATCAAGGCGCGCGCGTCGTTTGACCGGCGGACCTTAGTCGCCAGGATCCGGCTCCGTTCGGAAAGCCCCGCCGGACGTCGCCGGCGGGACCTCAAAAGCGTCCGACGGCCTCGGTGGCGTCGAACGTGACCATGCCGCTGCTGTCGATCATGGTCGGGCTGTCGCTGACGCCGAACACGAAGGCCGCGGCGGGACGATCGTCCAGGTCCGACAGCTCCTCCAGGAAGGCGACCAGCATGGCGCGCAGCAGGCGCAGCAGCGTGGTGAACATCAGGGTCAACATCGTAGGTCCTCCAGGCTCGACATGAGCCAGGCCCCCCACCAGCGCGACCACGGCTCTGGATCACCGCCGCCGGCGGGGAAGGCGCCAGCCTTGATCCTGGGCCTGGGCGCGCTAAAGGCGGGAGCGGCCGGCCATGCCAGCCGGGAGTGGAATGCGGACCGACCCCGGTTCCCCCTGCGACCGCGCAGACGCGTCAGCATGGCGTCGAGGAGGATCTGAGGATCATCGCCATCCGCTGATCGCGGACAGGTCCGATGATTGACACGCGCCTGACCGTCACGCCGAGCCGGAAGAGACCTTGGGCTCTGCAGGCGTCTTGCGGCGCGGAGACCCGAGAGGGGCTCCGGGAGGAGCGGAGCTCCGACTAGGGCGGGTTCCGCCGAAGGCGGCGCGCATTACGCCCTTCTCTTCCTGAATGACGAAACCTCCGCCGACCCCAACCAGGCTCGAACACCAACGACGTCATCGGCGAGACCTTCATCTCAGCCGCGTGAACTGTTGAGATCCGTTTGGCGATCGACGTTCGGAGGCCTCAGTGGATCTGCAGCCGGTGCTCCGACGCCATTGTGAGCCAGTAGGAGGCCAGCAACATCAAAACGCCCAACGCGACGCCGATGAACGCCCGAAATCGCGTCCCCATGCCCAAATGCGCGAGGGGATGAACGAGGCAGACGGTCGCGACCCCGATTAGTCCCAGGGCGAACAAGCCGAGCAGACCCGAAAACAGTTGCAACGCCACATCCCGACACGACCCAAGGTTGCTCCTTAAGCGCCACCATCCACGGTCGCAAGTTACGGCCAGTTCATGATGGTCGTCGGTCGGACAAAACTAAGGGGTCCGTAAGGACCCCTTAGTCTTCGTCCGATTGGTAGCGGAAGCATCCGTGGCGCTGGCGCTCGAAGTCCCGCTGCAGGACACGTTCGGTTTCGAAGAGCCCCAGCGTCAGATCCTCGTCGAAGTCGCGCAGGATGGTCTGCAGGGCGGGGCTGATGTCCTCATGGTGCGAAAACAGCATCGTCAGGTCCTCTGAAAGGAGAAACCCTCCCGGCGAGGCCGGGAGGGTCTGTGCGGCGGGCGATCAGAAGGGGATGGGATCGTCTTCCGCCTGATGCTGTTCGGTTTGCTGGTCTTCGCGCTCGACCCGGTCCAGCAGAGTGATCTGGCTGATGCGGATCTCGGTCGTGTACTTGGTCTCGCCGTTCTGGGTGTAGGACTTGTTGTCCAGGGTGCCGACGATCTGGACGTAGCGGCCCTTGAAGAGGTTGCGTTCGATGAAGGCGACGGTGGCCGGCGACCAGGTGAAGAGGCGGAACCACTGGGGCTTCTGCTTCCATTCGCCCGTGTTGCGGTCCTTGTAGCTCTCGTTGACGCAGAGGCGCAGGTTGGCCACGCGGTCGCCGTTACCCATGCTGCGGATTTCCGGGTCAGCGCCCAGGTTGCCGATCATGATGACTTGTTGGAACGATTGCATCTGACTGTCTCCACCTTGACGCCGGGGAGTGTTCCCCGGCGCTCGCGGACTTTCCCGCGATCACGGCGACCCCAAGGGCGACGGCACAGAGCGACGTTGAAGGCCAAGCGTTGGGAGGAACCGGTCTGCAGGCCGAAGGCCGAAGACTGGAGGGGCCCATAAGCGCGCCTGCTTGCAGGTCGCCTTCGACGGCGGTCGCCGAGCCCTAAGTCGTCCGCTGATCGATCGCGGGTGTCCGAACGAGCGCGGGAATACTTTCCGTCTTCCACAGGAGACAGGCTTCAATCGGTCCTCCAGTCATCTCAGCGGCAATCCGCGCTGACCCGTCTGTCCGCGACGTGGCGGCGGCCGCCGTGGCCACCTTCCCCACGGCGACGAGACAAAGGATCGCGACCGAGCGTGGAAGCCCCCAGTTAGGCCGCCTCTTCTGGTCGCCGCGACAGCCGCCTTGAGATCAACCGCTCGCCGCTACGCAGATCGTCTGGGGCCTGGTGTGTCCAACGCCGAGACGTCGAGACCACACGACCAGATCCGCGCCGATCACAGCTGGATTGGTGTCGATCGCGCGCGCACACCGACAGCCTGGTGGGAGATGAGGGTCGTCCAGCCTTCGCGGCCGCCGTACAGAGGCCTCTCGCCCGGGCCGCGGACTTCCTCGTCAGAGGCGAAGACCGCCAGCCATTGCGCCATGGTGGGACGCAGGGCCTCGGGTATGTCGCCCGCCACGTCCCGAAAGCGGATCAGATCGAGCGGGGCGTTCGCTTCGATATCGTCAATCTCGGCGGCGGGCAGCAGACCCTCGGCGCGGATGTAGTCGGTCATCCGTCCAGGACGGGCGGGCTTGCCACGCGCCCCTTTGGTGGTGGTTCGCCATAGACCCTCGACCGTTCGAAGCCGAGGGCGAGCCCGCGCTTCGATCAAAACGATCATCCGCAGCTCACGCCGCGTATAGGCATGAAGCTCCTGTGGAGCAACCGCTACGCAGAATGCGCAGCTCGACTTTTTGGGCTGCGGAAGGCCGGCGGCGGCGATCCGCTCGACGCACATTTCGCGCGTCCAGCCCCATTCCACGAGCGGCGTGCGGATCTCGTACCGGGGATCCTCGAGGTCTTTCTGATCGGCGTAGCGCTTCAAGTCGCGAGGCGACGCGCTGTAGCCGATCAGCTTGGTGACCTTCGCGCCCCGCGACCAGGCCGCGATGGCCGGAGGCCAGCCGCGCATCCACTTGTCTTGGGGCGCGACCTTCCATTTGAGCGCGCAGGTCGAGCCTCGCCCGAAGGTGATGCTGGGCAGGGTGGCGTTGGTGAGCAGGTTTTCACCCAACGACTGGTATGGCGGGTGATTTTTAAAGCGCGTGGGCTGGTAGCGGACGATCTCGCACGGCACGCCGCGTTGGCGTAGCCAGTCCATGAACACCGGGATGAACGCGCGCGTGTGCGAGCGCTCGTCGCCGGTGTCGGCGTGCAGAACGTAGTCGAGGCGCTGGCCGCTTTCGACCATCTCGATGATGAGCGCGGTGCTATCCGTGCCGGCGCCCCAGGCGGCGACAACAGGCTGATCGGGCAAAGGCATGACGAGCTCCTGAGCGGCACGGAAAGAGGGCCGCCCGAAAGCAGCCCTCCCTCTGGCCTTTCAGAAGCCGGGGTTTTCGCGCGCCGCCTCGGCCATGCGGGTGCTGAGGCCGTGCAGGTAGGCCGCCGCGCGGCTGTCGGCGTTTCGGGTCTCAAGCGACACCGCCACGCGGTGGATCAGGGCGACCAAGGCCGCGTTCAACTTCAAGCGCAGGGAAGAGATCATCTTAAGGCTCCGTTGCGGTCCACGCCGCGTCACGTCCCCTTGCGAGGCGGTAAGCGAGACCCGGTCACCCGTAGGGCCGAAACGTCAGTGGAGGACGGCGCAGCCGTTGACCTGGGCGAGCGCTCGCCCGCCCTGGACGTGACATTGCTGGCGTGCGCGGCAACGGCGCCGATGTCCTCAGAACAGTAGAGCTTAAGGTTGCGCACGCTTGATCGTTGAGTCATCGGTTCGTCGAGAATCGAGACGCCATGAACGATGACAGCCAAGACGATGCGCTAAACCGCGTGAAGCCCGCGGGGCCGGTCAGCGAATACAGACGCTCGCGGCTCTGGGTCGCGGCGCTGGTCGGCGGGCTTGGCCTGGCGATCGCGGCGGCGGCGGTCTTCCGGGTCGCCGCGTTCGACGCGCGTGTGGCGCTGGTGGTGCTCGTGCTGGCCCTGGCGGCGATCGGATGGTCGCTGCGCGAGCTGGTGCGGTTTTGGCGGCAGGCTCGCCGGTGATGGCGTCCGGCTAGGCCATGGGTTAAGCTCGCCCTTATGAGCCCGCTCGCCCAACTTATCTCCTTGGCCTTGCTCGTCGTCGCCGCCCTTGTCGGCCGCCGCGAAGCGCGCCTGGCGGCGCTCGGCAAGGTCACGGCCTTGGGGCTCTATCTAGGGGTCGACGGCCTTTGGGCAGGCCCCACCTCGACCGGCGCCTTGGCGGTCGCCGGGGCGGTTGGCGTTTACTGGGCGCTCCTCGTCGTGCGATCCGGCGCCCCATGGCTGGCGGTCCTGCTGGTGTCCCAGGGGCTGCAGCTGATGGTTCAGGGCGCGGCCTTGATCGGTCTGGCGACCGCCTCTCAAGCGCTCGCCGCCGTCGGAGCCGCTTTGATCGTGCAGGTCGTCGCCATCGCCAGCGCCGCGGCGATGGAGGGATCGCGCCGCTTCAGGCCCCGCTACGTTTCGCTGCTGGGCGCGGGAGAACGCTAGGCAGGACCGGCCGAAGCGTTCTTGAATGCGCCGGCGGGCAAACGCCATTCGGAAGGTGGCACGATAACGGGCGGTAGCGGCGCGCGACCATCGGCGATCGCCAGAAGGTCCGGACGCGATAGGACCTCCGGAAACGCCGTCCCCCGCGCCGCCCGCGCCCTCACGTCGAGCTCGCGGTCGATGGTCAGGCCGGTAAGGGCCTCGTCGGTCGCCAACGCCTCGAAAACCGGCGGAAATCCGACCTCCAGGCTGCGCAAGGCGTCCTCGCCATTGAAGATGCAGGTCCTGCATGAGGTTCTCGGCCAACCGAGCTGATAGGCCGGATGGGCGACGACTCCGTGGCGTGCGAGGATGTTCCACACCTCACCCTCGCGCCAGGCGTGGATCGGTCGCCAGGCGTCGATGTGTCGCCGGCCGGATGTGCGCGCATCGGCGCGATGGGTCTCGAACACAGAGTAGTTGGCGCGCGCCGGACTCTCCTCGGCGCGGCACCCGTCCACGACGAGGAGACGTCTGCCCTGAAGGCGAGGGTCATGGCGCAGCACGATGTCGAGCACGTCGATTTTCAGGACGCCGCTGCACCAGCGAACGCGAAGCGTCGCGGTCACCTGGGGAAAGCGTCGGCGCGTGTTCGCGGGGCCGTTGCCGCCGACCGTGATGCGGCGGCCGCCGGCGGTTTCGAAGGTGACTGGCGCGCTTGGCGCGTTCGTCTTCCAAAGCTCTCGCGCGAACCCGCCTTCGCGCCAGCTGAAATAGATCGGAACACCAACGGCCTCGGCCACCGCGCTGACATAGGCATGGGTCACGGGCCAGTCGAAGCGCGTCGGGCCGTCGCCGTCCACCAGGTGGTGGTGCAGCTCCAGCCGCTCGCGCGGTATGCCGATCTCAAGCAGGTGAAGCAGCGCCGCGACGCTGTCCTTGCCGCCGGAGAAACAGACCAGGATCTTGTCGTATTGCAGCAAGGCTTTGCGGTCTAGGACCGGATAGGCGGCGGCGTCGAACGGCATGGCCTGTCTCCAGGGCGGTTACATCCGCCCCGCTTCGCCCTTCCTCCACCTCCAGCCTGAGGTGTGGGGATATCCCATGTTTATGGATTGTGCCGTCGGGGAACCGGAGTCATGGTCCGCCACGGCTAGGTCAGGATTTGCGTTTGAACCCCTTGGCAGCGGCATATCCGTTCGGAGAACTCGGCGCGCGCCTGAAAGCCGCCCGCCAGTTCAAGAACGTGGCGCTCGAAGACGCCGCCGAGGCCTGCCGTGTCGACGAATGGCTCTACGTCGACCTCGAGCGCGGCAAGTACCCCATCACGCACGCCCAGCTGATCGCGCTCGAAGCGCTGCTTGGCATAGATCGCCATTGGGTCGAGACCGGGATCAGCCCCGTGGCGCGTCTCATCGAGCTGACGGATTCCGACCTGGTCGGAATGTTCGGATCGGCGGTCAATCCTGACCTGCCGGTGGCCGACGTCGCCGAAGGGATCCGTCGCGCATTGAGGGCCAGACTCCTCGTCGGTGACGTGGGCGACATCCCCAATATCGTGCCCGTGGTCGAGCCGGTGCGATTGGCCGATCGGATCGAGGCGGCCGGAAGGTTGGCGGCCAAGGGCGGATTGTTCGGATTCCTGGTGACCTTCGTCGTCCTCCTCTTCGCCGTCGTTGCGACGTCGTTCACCGCAAGCGGCATGTTGCGCGCCTTCATGGGCTTTGCGTCGATCTTCTTGGCCGTGTGGATGCTGGTTGCGGGCGTGGGGCTCATTGTCGCCAGTGTCGCGCGCCGATCGCCGCCAACCGTGGGGAACGCCCCGTCGGTCTCCCCCCTGCCCCACCCCGCGCCCCGGGAGAGGAAAAAGGGCCTCGCCGCGTAGCGAGGCCCCTTGGGCGGTTAGGCCTTGGCGGTGACGGCCTTGGCGAGGATCCGCTGATGACGCAGGCCCGCCTGTTCGGCCTTCTGACCAAGGTTCAGCGCCGGGCCAAAGCCGCTCTCGTTGGCCATCTTCTTGTCGAGGCTGTTGGCCAGGGTCAGAACACAGACCGGATCGAAGGCCAGCATTTCGTCATTGGCTCGGAACGGCGCGGCCTTGCCGTGGCCGTCGAAGTTCACCTTGCAGAGGATGACGTCGACGTTGTTGCGCTGCGCCCAGGTGATGGCGATGCGTTCGGGACCCTTGGCGCCCGTCGTGGCCAGCTTCATGCCAGGAAACTCGGACCTGGCCCAGTTCAGGGCGTCCAGCAGGCGGTTGGCGTCTTCGGCGCTCTTGGCGTGGGGCGCGGCGCGCAGAGCCACCACCTGGTCACCCGGGTCGGCGGCGGCGTGGTCGCGAGCCTTGCGGGCGCGGAGCGCGTCGCGGGCGTCGATCTGGGCGATGGTCGAGGCGGTGCGGCGGACCGAACCCTTCCAGGGCGACCAGGTTTCGCCGGTCTGGACGGTGTAGGTTTCGCTGGCCGCGCTCTGAATGATCTCGACGGCCATGATGATGGCGTCGATCGCGCGGCTTTCACGCGTGGCCTCCTGGATTTCCACGTCGACGATCTCCGATCCGTCGTTGTCGCGGACCAGCTGACGAAGCTTGTCGTTGGCGCGGCCGCCTTCGCGTTCCAGGCGAAGCTTCAGGGATTGGAAGCCGCCGAGCATCGCCTCGGCCATGGCCGGGACGTGGTCTTCGAAGGCGGTGCCGCGCATGGCGTCGAGCATTTCGTTCATGACGGAGACGCCGACATGGCGCAGTTGGTCTTGTTCGGGATGGCCGCGGCCGTCGTCGGCGGCGGCGCACAGGGCTTCAAACGAGGTCAGGTCGCCAGTGAGAAAGAGAGACATGTTCGGGTCCTTTCGCGGTGCTCTTGGGAGGGCGGCTTTCGCCGCAGAGGCCGCCTTCCGGCTGCGCCTCTGGACCTGCCCCGGCCGCGCCGTGGGATAAGGATCAAGGGGCCGCGCAGCGGATCGGACACGACGCCCCGCAGGGGCGCCCTTGAACCTTCGACCACAAGCGGCAAGGTCCAGGATCAAGGCGCAGTCGGAGGCCTTTCGGGCTCAAGGCGCGCCCGACATCGCACCGCGTCCCGAACCCGCTCTTTTGCTGCGGTCGACCGTGGAAGCCCCCGCCGCCGCTGACCGCGAGCCATGAACAAGCTCACCTCGCCGCGATCTCCGCAGACGAGTGACGCCTAACCCGCGCCGTCCGATGCAGCCCGCCGGCTGGCCTTCCGTGCGGCTTTCCATCTTGCTTCGCCTTGGCGTGGTCGCGCGACGGTTCGGCTTCAAAGGTCCGGGCAAGGGTGGTGGCCGACCAAGGCAGGAGCCGCGTATGACGCGTAATACGCGCCATACGCCTTCGAGACGGAGCGCGTCGCCCTAGGCCGCCAGGCGATCGCTGTCGCCGGTGGCGAAGTCCGGCGCCGCGTCGGCGGCCAGGGCCAGCACGCAGGCCTCCATCTTCTCGACCGACACGGCGTTGCCGATCTGCTTGATCTGGTCGGTCTTGGTGCCGACGAACCGATAGGGCCCGGTGTCGCCGACCAACCCCATGGCCGCCGAGAGCTCACCGACCGACATCATGCGAAGCTCGATATCGTAGGTGCGCCCGTCCGGGCCGATCAGAAGATCGCCCTGGAACGCCGCTTGCGGCGCCACGTCCTTCGCGGCCGACTGATCACCAGGCTCACCGTTATGACCGGTCACGATGGCGAGTTCGCCCCGGTTGGCGCCGGTGACCGTGGGCACCGGTTCGGCCTTGGCGTCGCGTGAACGCATCGAACCATCGTGGTGGGTCAAGGGCATGACCATGGCGAACTCACCACGCTTGGACGTCGTCATCGTCGGCACGGGCTCGTTCAAGGATCGCGCCCGGGCGCCGCCGTTGCCCTGGGTCACGGGCAGAACCAGACCAAAGCGCGCTTTCGTCGAGGCCGTGGGCAAGGGTTCGTTGCTGCTCGTACAGCTGAGCCCCGACCCGTCGCCGTAGTACGGCGCGATCAGCGCGTGAGCGCCCTTGGTCGCGATCGTCGGCAGCGGCTCGTTCTTCGACCGGGTCACGCCTCCCGCTTCCTGTGGGAGAATGAAGGCCTCCACAAGAGCTGGTCTGGCGCATCCACGCCGCCTGGCCGCGCCCGCGCCGCCGGTCATGATCGTGGGCAGCGGCTCTTTGGTGGGTCTGGCGACGCCCGTCGAATGTTGGGAGATGACCAGGGGCTCGGCCACGGCGACGTGGCTGGCCTCGGCGGTCAAGGTCGGCACGGTCTCGTCCAGGGTGCGGGCGGCGGCGCCCTTCTTCAGGTTGATCAGCACGGGCTGGGCGACGGCGATGTGCTGGCCGCCGGCGGTCAGGGTCGGAACCGGGACCGTCATGCCGCGCGTCGACATGTGGTTGCGGAGGATCACGAGGAAGGCCTCGTCCCAGCCGTGCTTGACGGCGCCGGCATAGATCCGCGCGATCGTCTTCTCGGCGAGCGGCTTCTTGCGGTTGAAGATCGACTTGCCCCGCAGCGTCGGGTCGATGATTTCCCGCGCCGCGCGCCAGGGCTTCAGATGCGGCTCCTTGACCGGATCTGGATTGCGCGCGTGGGTATGGGCCGGCCAGATAATTCGGCGTCCGTCGCTGCGGCCCATCATGATCAGCCGACTGCGCGTCGTGGCGCCCCCAAAATTTGCGGCGTTCAACTTTTTGAGCTCGAGCGTGTGGCCCAGCCGTTCGATCGCCTCGCGCCAGACCTCGAAATATTCGCCCTCGCGCTCCTTGATCGGCTTGCCGGTGACCTCGTCGACCGGCCCCCATTTGAGGAACTCCCAGACGTTCTCGATGATCAGCCGCTTGACGCGCAGCTGGGTCAGCCAGGGCAGGATATGCCAGGGATCGCTGCGCTGCTGGTCGCTCTTTCGGCGGCCAGCCGACGCCGGACTGAACGAAACGCAGGACGGCGAGGCCATCAGCAGATCGAGGTATCCTTCCGGCACGAGGAGATGGGGCTGGACCGTCGCGATGTCTTGCACGTAGTGGCGCGCGTGAGGGTGGTTGAGCTGGTGGGTGGCGATCGCCACGCCCCAGTGATTGACGCAGACGAGCTCCATCTCGAGCCCGAGCTTGTCGAGGGCGCGCTTGCAACCCGTCGAGGATCCGCCCGCGCCGCACAGCAGGTCGGCGACTAGGAATTTGGGACGCGACATCTCATTCCTCCCAGTCTGCGGGCGCCGTGAGCAACCGGGCCTTGGCGATGCCCCAGGCGTCGGTCCACAGGCTGGCGTCGTCGTCGTCGTCGGCTCGCAGCTCCCGGCCGACGACCTCGATGTAGGCCTCGTTCATGACCATGTTGGCGTCGAGGAAGTCGTGGGAAGCGCAGCAGTCGTCCTTGAGCCCGCGGTTGCGCTCCCGCACCTGGGCCAGCTTGTCGGGGCCAAGGTCGAGGGCCAGCTTCTGGGCGAAGAGGTGCGCCAGCACCAGGCGCTGCACCTGGCCCCAGTCCTCGGTCTCCAGGAGCGCCGGCTTGCCGAGCGCGCCGCCGGCGGCGTCCGTAGCGAACACCACGAAGCGGTCAGCGCCGACCTCGCGCGCCGCCCGGTCTTCGACGTCGATCGAGAGCGCCAGGCGAAGGCGCGGATGGAAGAAACTCGGCGCGCCGTCTTCCTTCCAGCTCTGGTCGAGGAAGCCCGTCGGGATCTTCGGCAGGCTGTCCTGGTCATAGGCCGGAAAATGCTCGCGGATCCGCGAGAAGAACGGGTTCCCCGCCTCGCGCGGCCGGTCCTGCCCGGGCGCTGGCTTCATGCAGAGCGCCGTGGCGTTGACCGTGGCGATCGTCCAGCCCTGACGGGTGTAGTGCGCCGCGATCGACACCATGAACTGGGTCGCCAGGGGACGCAGCGGGCTCTCGGCCTGTTGGACGGCAAGCAGCAGGGTGTCGTCCACGCGGTACTCCGCGATCGACACCGACACCGGCAGACGGTCCTGACCGGCGTGATGGACGTGGCGATGGATGCGCGGCGTCACGCACGCGACGGCTTGGCCGTCGGCGAGTTGATAGGTCTCCATGGGGATCTCTCCGCTAGAGGAGCTGCAGGCTGGCGAAGCTGACGGCTTGATCGCCGGCGATGAGGACGTGGTCGATGAGCTTGATCTCGACGGCGGCGAGGCCGTCCTTGATCTTCCGCGTCATCTCGATGTCCTGGCGGCTAGGTGTGGCCGATGAGCTGGGATGACAATGGCTTATTATTGCCGAGGTCGCCCCTAGACTGAGCGCCCCGTGGACGATCGTGCGCACCGAAGCCGGCGCGAAGTTCACTGTGCCCTCGGTCCACGTCTCCCGAATGAGACGGGCGGCGTTGTCGAGATAGAGCACCCGGAAACATTCGACGGAACGCCCGCGCATGGTGGACATCAGGTAGGCGTTGACCTTCGCCCATGAGCAGAGGTCTTCGCGGTCGAGGACCCGGCCGAGCGACATGCGCTTCACGAACTCGCGCAGGACGCCCAGATAGGTCGCGGTGTCACGATCAACGATACCGGCCAGATGCTCGGGCGGATCATTGAAGATCCGACCCAGATCACCGTGATAGTCGACCAGCTCATGCGCCAGCTGAGCCTGGAACGGTGCGTCGCTGCCGCGCAGGAGCACCGCCAGGAGCTCGGTGTCGGTCAAGGCGCCCGGTCCGGAGGCGTTTGCGCGTGCGAAACTGTCGGCCACCGTCGTTGGGGCGTGCAGGCTGTAGGGCGTGATCGCCTCGGCGACTCCGGGTCCGGAAAGGCAGGCGTATGGCATTGGGGGTCCTCCTCGTGGGGCTCACTCACGAGGTCCCTCCCCTCTCCCCTTTGACGGGCTAGGCCGCGATGCGCATCGGCTCGCCGCAGTCGCCGCGCACCATCCTCACGGCGTCGTCGGGATCCGCTTCAAGGATCCACCCGAGGTAGTCAGCGAGTTTGCGGCGATCTCGGCCCGAGGTGGCGTCAATGGCGCTTCTCAGCTGATCGAAGCTTCCGTACTCCGCGATCAGGTCCTCGAACGCCGCCGCCCGCGCCCGTCGCCCCAGGATCTGGACGAGGCGATCATGCCGCCCGACCGCTCCCTGGCCCGCCGCGACGATGACGCTGCGTAGCGGGTTGCCGTCCGCCGACACGACGACGTCGTCGTCGATGCCGGCGCGCACGATCTGCGAGAGGCGCGGACCCAGACGTGACGCGGCGAACGCGCCCAGGATATGGATCTCGCGCGGTCGGCACGCGCGGAGAAACGCGATGTGCTCATCGGCCGTGAAGGCGGCCGCCTGCGAGGGGATGCCGACGCGGAACCGATCGGTCCCGAGGATCTGGGTGGCCTCGTGATAGGCCTCGGCGGCGGAGCGGCGGCCGCGCTGGATGGGAACGATCGGGACGCAGGTGTCGAAGCGACACGCGATGCTGACCCAGTCAGCGTGGACTTTAAGGGCGTGCAGCGATGCGTCCTGGTCGCCCACCACGTCCGGCGCGACCATGAGAGGCTTCGGGTATTCGTCCTCCACGGCGTTTTCTTCGGCGATCAGCGCCAGCACCTGGTCGTAGGTCGCGAGAACCGGGCGAAAGTCCATGGGCTCTGGCGCCGCGCCGCGCGCGAGCGCGCGCCGGAAGTCACCATAGGCGCCGGTGTCGATGAAGGTTGGACACCGGTAGTCGAGGATAGCGCGCACCAGGGCCTGCATTGTGTTCGCTGAAAGCTCGCCCGCTTCAACGCCCACGCCGTGCTCGGCCCACGCCGCGGGAAGGAGATCCGCGCTGCGGCTAAGGCCAGACGCGAAGATTGTGGTCCGGGCGTGCAGCTGCAGCAAGCGACCCGCGAGCGGATCGCTGGCTGAGTCGAACAGTCCCGAGCGCCGAAGGCCCTGCGCGGCGGCCAGCATGTCGCGCGCGGGGATGGTCACGCCGCCCTCGTCGTCGTCGCCGGCGTCGGGCCGAGGATGTCATGCTCGCGTTCGGCCGCCTTCGGTATTCTAAACGCCTGGCCGGAGGTGAGCGCCCTGAAGGCGGTCACGCTTCGCCGTCCGTGGGGCGCGATGACGATGTCAAACACGTCCTCGTGCGTGCCGTCTCCGAGCGCCAAAGGCGTCTTGAAACGGATGCGCACCCCTGGACGGATCCTGGCCGCCGCTTTGTTCTGGCGGGCTAGCGCGGCGATGTGCTGGCGACATTCGCGTCGCCAGCGGCGTGCGTAGTCGTTCGGCGCCTCCGTCAACAGGTCGAGAATGGACGCCGGCGCGACGCACTCGCCGATGCCCATGCTTTCGTCCATGTCCTTCCAGCCGAAGTGGAAGCCATCTTCGGCCGTCGGGTCGTGTCTGGTCAGGGCGACCAAGGCATAAACTATCGTGGGATTGCCCACCTTCTCGACCTGCGCCGCGGCGATGTAGGTCGAACCGACCATGACGCTCTTGAGGATCGTGTGGCGACGGCCCGGTTGCTCGCTGGTGAAACGGCGATCGAGGTAAGCCCGCTTGTTGGGAAGCAGGCGGTCGCGGGTGAATGTCCAGCCCATGGCGGTCTCCTACTGGATGGGGGCGGGGGGGTGGCCCGCCCAGAGGGCGGAAAGCTCGCGTCGGACGTCACGCCACCAGTCGGTCAGCGCCTCGGCGTCGATCGGCGCGGTGTCGAAGTAGGTGGGGTGGTAGATCAGGGCGCCGTGGATGGCGTGGTCGACGTCGTAGCCGTCGGCGCCGTCCGCCAGTTCGGCGCGGGTGGCCATGACCTGGAGCTGCACGTCGATCCGGTACTTGACGTGTCGGTCCGCCAGCATGGCCTTCGTCAGAGCGAGCGTTTCGCGCCAGTTGGCGCCGATAGCCGGCGTCGGGAGGCCGTGAGTCTTGGCGCAGCTATTGGCGACGAACGTCGCGCACCGATCGGCGGCTTCTTCCGCCGCCGCGAAGGTCGAGAAGATCTGGTGCAGCTGCAGGAGACCGTCGGCGTGGACGGTGAGGATCGTCAGGATCATGGGGGTCGCTCCCTAGTGAAGCGGGCAGCTCCGCAGCTGCAGGAGGAAGGCGCGCTCGGCCTGGGCGCGCAGCTGCGCCACCTGGTCCGGGGTCGCGCCGTAATGGGCCAGGGCTCGGATGGCCGCGTCGGCGGCGCTCTGCAGGGCCTTGGCGGGCGTGATGTTCGGGTCAAGAAGCGCCTGGCCGAGCTTTTGCGCGGCTTGCACCAGGGCCCCAGCCGGACCTCGCGTGCCTTGTTCGCGCGCGGCCTTGGTCGCCATGGCGACCAACAGGCCAAAGCTCTCCGGTCGGCTGGGCCGGCCGGTGAGCGACAGGCAGACGGCGACCGACTGCGCCACGCGGGCGCGGCGATCGCCCAAGGCCTTTCGGCCGGCCCGCGACTTTTCGATCGCGTCGATCGCGGCGATGACCTCGAGCACGCCGGTGGCGACGGCGCGGATTCCGGTCGAAGGCGGGATCTTCGATAGCTCGGCGGACCGATCCGCCCGCGTGAAGAGATCAGGCAGGTGAGGCTGCTGCGGCGCTGGCGTGATCATGGGCGTCTCCTGCGCCCGTCTCGGCCAATCCGGGCGGGCTCGCCCCGCCGGTCCCTCCCTCCTTTCCTTTCGGCGGCCCGCGAAGAAAGAGCCTCGACGCTGGGCGCCGAGGCTCTTGGATTATCGCCCCTTGTCCGACAGGAGCTTTTGGGCCGCCGCGACCCCGCCCAGGAACGAACAATCGTCCGGCCGTGCGTCGTCGTTGGCGTAGATGTGGTCCTCGATCGCTTCCTCCAGGAGGGCCTTGAGCCGAACGATCAGGTCCAGCACGCCGTCTTCGTTGCTGTCGGCTCGTGGGTCGAGCGCCAGGAGTCGTTTTCGCGCATCGGCCAGGCAGACCTTCCGATAGGCGATCAGGGCCGCCTTGCGGGCGGCCGGGTCTTGGCCGTAGGCCTCGGCTTGACGCTCCTCGCCTTCGATGCTGACAAAGGCGCCGCCGACAACGCGCTCGGCGAGGTCGATGAGAAAATGTTCGAACTCGTCGTTGAACCCGTGATGGGCCTCGGTATCGACGATGATCTCGAGGAATCGACCGCTGTTGGAGAAAGTGAACGCCGGGCCATTCGATTCTTCCCACGTCACCTCGCCCGTGGGGTAGTTGAAGAGGTCGTTGGCCTTGGCGTCGGGGTCCCACATCTGGACGACCTGCAGCGGCGTGACGTCCTCGAGGAGCTCGGTGCTGATTTCGTAATAATAGTCGCGCGCCATGGTGCGTCTCCTGATCAGGCGTCGTTCGCCGCGTAGCTGGGGAGGTTCTGGCGCGCCCAATCATGAGCGATCTGCCAGGCTTCGGATTTGGTGGGCGCCGAGCCCACCCAGGCGCCGCAGAACCGGACGACGCGCTGCTGCTTTCGATGGCCGGTCCATTCGGCGCGGACGGAAAACCGGTGATCGCGCCGGCGTCGGCGACCGCGTCTTTGGGATATCGGGCCCATCACGCGGCCAACGGCAGGGCCGCCGCCTCGGCTTGCTGGATCAGGTAGTCGACGGCGCGCTGGGCCGCGGCGGCGGCGGTGAACAGCGCGTTGGGTTGCTCGCGAAGGCGTTTCGCCCAGGAGGCCAGATAGCTGGCGTGGCCGTCGATCAGCGCTTCCGAATAGGGAACACCGCAACGCATGGACAGGAAGTAGCTGCCCAGCTCGGCGATCAGCTCTTCTTCGGCCCGGGCGCGTAGGTCCTTGTGATAGTCGGCGAGGCACTGGCGATCCAGGCGTGACGCATGGCCGGTGCTGTGGATCTGCTCGTGGGCCAGGGTGGCGCAGTAGTCGGCGAAGCTGTCGAACGCCGACGGATGCGGCATTCGGATCGTGTCGATCGCATCGTAGTAGGCCGGCTCGAAGGACCCGTAGGCGATATCGACGGGGTAGTCGCGAAGCGTCGGCGGCAGGGCCGCCTCGCTCCATTTAGGGAGGGGCGGCGGCGCATAGTAGGCCGGGTCCAGGCCTTCGATCTGGTCGGCCGAGAAGACTGTGTAGGCCGCCAAATAGGCCCGGCCGCGCGAGGCCGGCGCGCCGCCGTCACCATCGCCGTCGTCGTTGTCGTTGGCCGAGCGCACCGGCTTGTAGAGCAAGGCCGGCGCGCCTTTCTCGCCCTTGCGCACGCAGGCGTCCAGGGCGAGGGCCTGCTTGAAGGTGAACCAGTGCGCGGAGGTGTAGCCGCGCGCGTCGCGGGCGATCGACAACAACATGGCGTTTGCCCCGGTGAACGGGACGCCGTCGCTGCGCAGCGGGGTCCCCGCCCCGCCCGACTGCCAAGTCTTCCGCCAGGGCGCGACGCCGGCGGCGATGCGATTGGTCAGGTCGGCGACAAGTTCGGTGAGGGCGGTGTTCATGGTGGGGTTCTCCGTTGATCGGCGCTCCAGACCATTCCGGCGCGCTCATCCGCGCCGGTCCTCCCTTTCTCCTCTCGCGTCGCGCAAAGCCGCCCCTCTCTCGAGGGGCGGCTGGCGATCAGGCGACCATGCTCTGGTTGTGGAAGTTCACGACCGGGAAGCGCTGCAGAAGCGCGGCCAGCACGTTGAACCGGTCGATGGGCACGAACCCGCGCGCCTGGAACGAGATCAGCTCGAAGAACACGCCAAGCGACCGCAGGACGTCGGCCTGGGCGCTCGCCCCATCGACCTCCATCCGCATCTGGCCCATGACCCGGCGCGCGACCAGGAAAAGGCCTTCGGCGAGCTCGACGGTCATGCTCTGCTCCATGACGCAGCGCCGGATGTCGATGGGCGCGACGCTGCCTTGCACGGCCAAGCCGAGCTTGGTGCGCAGCTGATGTGCGCCGACTTCGTCGAGCACGCGCCCAAGCCAGCGTCGGCCATCAGGCGCCTTGATCCGCCGGACCTTCACCGAATGGCCCTCGAGGTGCTTCCAGACGGGCAGGATCTCGCCGGTGACGAGGTAGAGGTCGCAGACTTCCTCGGACGGGAGGGATGCGACGCGGTCGTCCCAGAGTGTGATCCACTGGGTCTCGTCCACCTCGACCCAGGCGCTGTCCTGGTACTGCTGCAGGGGCATTCGGCTGGTCTCTTGCGGCGTGATCAGCCGCACGCCGGGGATGATCGCGTCTCCCTCGCCCACCAGGGTGATGCCGAGGATCGCCAGGCCGACGTTGCCCGAGCGTTCGTTGCGCAGCAGGCGGAGGTCGTGGCGGCGCGATCGCGGCGTGATCGCCAAGGCCTCGCGCGCCGAGAGGCGCTCGACCGGCTCAATGGTCTTGAAGTGGATCATCCGCGTCGTCGCGCCGGTCCGCGGGTCGGTGCGGATCACCTGCTCGTCGACCAGCTCCAGCTGGCTCGGCGTCATGTCCTCCATGCCCTTGTCGAGCGTGCCGTCGGCGGCGGCCTTTTCGAGAATGCCTTCATGGATCCGGTCGAAGGCCTCGAAGATCACGTTCTGGTCCTCGACCCGCAGCGCCAGCACGCGATTGAGGTGACGACGCAGTTCCGGTAGGTCCTCGGCGTCCAACAGGTCGCCCTCCTCGTCGCGCAGCATGAGCGCCGTCTTGCGTTCGAACTCGGTGATCGACATGGCGCAGTCGCCGCGCTTCATGGCCTTGTAGAGGGCGATCTGCGCCCGCCGCGCGAACGGCGTTTCCAGATTGTCCGACGGTCTGAACATGCCGCCGCTGTTGGAGCGACGCTCGCCACGCGTGAGGGCCCCCATGCTGTCGAGCCGCCTGCAGATCGTTGAGAGAAATCTACGCTCCCCGGGCAAATTGGTGACGTAGGGCAGAACGGTCGGGGCGCTGGCCTGGTTGGTGCGGTGCGTGCGTCCAAGACCTTGGATCGCGGTGTCCGACCGCCATCCATACTCCAGGGTGAAATGCGCCCTGGGCCTGTCGGCGCTGCCGCTCTTCAGATCGGCGTGGTAGCTGCGCCCCGTCCCGCCGGCTTCCGAGAACACGAGGATCTTCTTGCGGCCGGACTGGAAGGCATCGGTCTCGGCGCGGTTGGCGCTGGAGCCGCGGCGTTCGACCACCATCCGTCCGTTCTTGCGCACCACGCGCTTGCTGCGGCCGGTGACCTCGGCCACCGCGTCGGCGCCGAAGGTGTCGATCACCGAGTCGAGGATGCCATTGCAGGCGGGCAGCATGGCGAGGTTCATCAAGGTTCGTTCGCGAAGGGCCAGGGCCTCCTGCGAAATGACGTTGTTGCCGTCGGCGTCGCGCAACGGCACCGATACGTCCTTGCCGTCCGGACCGGTCTCGACGGTGTAGGCGTTCACCGGGAAGGCCTTCTCGAGGTACTGCAGAACGACGTCGCGGGGCGTCAGGTCGACGACGACATTGTGCCAGGTCTTCGGGTCGGTCTCGGCCAGGCGCCGGTCCAAGGTGGCTTCGTTGGTCGAGATGAGCTGGATGACCACGCTCATGCCCATGTCGAGGCGCTCGCGGATCTTGCCGTGCAGGGACGGCGCCTTGATCCCCGACAGCAGGCCCAGGAAGAAGCGCTGGCTGGTCGATGCGAAGGCGCTGCGCGCGGCCGACTTGGCGTTCTTGCACAGTTGCGCCCCCGACACCTCGAGGGCGGCTTCGACATGGGAGTGGATCATCTGGAAGGCGTCCGCCCAGGCGTTCCAGAGCTTGATGTCGGCCTCGGTCAGCTCGTGGATTTGCGGCTCGATGACCACGCCTTCGAGGCTGATGGACCGCGCCAGGTAGAGGCCGGCGGCTTTGAGGTCTCGCGCGACAATCTCGGCCAGGGCCAGACCGCCAGCATCCGCGGCCGTCAGGAAATCCTCACGGCTGTTGAACGGCGCCTCCGTGCCGCCCCAGAGCCCCAGGCGCGTGGCGTAGGCGAGATTGCGCGCGGTCGTCGCGCCGGTCGCCGATTCATAGACGACGCGGGCGTCCGGCAGGAGGTTCTGCAGCGCCAGGCCCATGCGACCTTGCTGCGAGGCCTTGGTCGGGCCGCGGGCGCCGTCGCCGCCGCCGGCGGCGTTGCCCATGCTGTGGGCTTCGTCGAACAGGATGACTCCGTCGAAGTCCTCGCCGAGCCAGTCGACGATCTGGTCGAGGCGCGACTTGGCCTGGTTGCGACCGAGCTGCCGAAGCGTGGCGTAGGTCGTGAAGAGGATCATCTCGCCGCCGATCTTGTCGGCCTGGCTGAAGCGCGAGTGCGGGACGATGTCGGTCTCGCTGCCGCCGAGCGCCTTCCAGTCGCGGCGGGCGTCGTCGATGAGGACGTCGTTCTTGGAGACCCAGAGCGCCTTGCGGCGGCCCTGGGCGAAGTTGTCCATGATGATCGCCGCGCCCTCGCTGCCCTTGCCGACGCCAGTCCCGTCGCCGATGAAGAAGCCGGCGCGGTAGGGCTTGGCCTCCGGATCGGCCGTCAGGTTCCATGGCTGCTCATCGGTCGGGCGGAATCGGCCGGGCAGATGACGGCTGTGCGCCTCGCCGGCATAGATGACAGCCTCCATCTGTTCGAGCGACAGATAGCCCAGGGCCAGCGTCGCCGTCGGCAGGACGGGCTGATAGCTCGGCGCGGGCGGCGCGATCGAGGCCATGGCCGAGCTTTCCACGAGATTGGCGGGATGGACCGGGTATCCGTCGGCCTTGATGCGCGAGACGCGGTACTCCTGGAAGACGCCGACGTCGCGACCCTCGCCGGTCCAGTCGATCACCTCATAGGTCACGGGCGCGACGCTTTCGAACAGCGCGAACCGCCGTCCGCCAACGCCCGGACCGCGCACCCGCTGCGCCAAAGGAGCACTGACAGTCCGAAAGACCCGTGGCTTGGCGGTCAGTCGCTGCGGCAGGGCCTGCAGGGCGGTGATGACCGCCTCGACGTCGTCGTCGTCGTGGATGGGCGCGATCGGCGCGTCGCGGCCGCGGTCGACGATCAGGAGCGCGGTGTCGACGGACGTGCCGTGCTTGGCGAAGGCGTTGGCCGGAAGATGGACGCGCCCGACGATCGCGCCGTGGGCGCAGAGCGCCTTGGTCAGCGTCAGATCCGTCAGGGCGCGCTGCGGCACGATCGCCACCAGGCGCCCGCCGTCGGCGAGGCATTTGAGGCTCGAGACGAGGTGATCGGCCAGATGTTGGAAGGGCGGATTGGTGATCGCCACGTCGAAGCTGCCCGATGTGTTGATCAGGTCGTGCAGGTGGGCGCCGTCGAGGCCAAAGCGCTCCGCCCCCGGAAACACCCGCTCGAGGATCCCGCGACGGGTCTCCGCCAATTCGTTCAGCGTCAGTTGAGCGCCGCAGATCTCGGCCATCACCGCAAGCAGGCCCGTCCCGGCCGAGGGCTCGAGCACGCGGTCGGTCGGCCTGACCAGGCCAGCCAGGGCGGCAAGCGCCGCGATCGGCGCGGGCGTGGAGAACTGGTCGAGCTCCACCTGCTCCTCGGATCGGCGGGTATGGGTGAGGGCCGCGCGCGACAGGGTTTCGAGGAGCGTGTAGGCCTGTAGAGGGTCATCCTCGAGACGCACGAGACTCACGCCGTGGCGCTTGATGTGCAGCACCGTGGCGACCTCGATCGCCTCGTATGCGTCCTTCCAAGACCAGGCGCCGTTCGCGTCATCACCGCCGAACATCATGGTCATGACCGAGGCCACCGACTTGCGGTCCATCGGTTTGTTCTTTGCCATGGCGTTGGCGATCGCCTTGCCGGCGCCAACGATATTGGCGGCCTTGTCGTCGCGGGCCGCGGGGTCGAAGAGGCTGAGCATGGTCATGACGGGGTCTCGCACCGGGCCGCGCGGAACCCTCTTCCGCGCTTCCCTCCGGTTCGATCTCCCCGCCCCCTTCCTCCGACCTTTCTGCGCGGCGGCAGAAAAAGAGCCCCGACGTTTCCGCCGGGGCTCGATCAGGGTTAGGCCGCGATATCGTCGTCCGCGAAGTGCATGGCGTCTTCGCCCAGCTCGTCGTGGAGGTCGGCGTCGATGACGATGTCCTCGAGGTCGTCGACCGCGTCGTTGGCGGGCGCCTCGGCGCCGGCGCCGCCGGCCGAGGGATCCGTCAGTTCGACTTCATCCTCCGGCGTTTCGGGTTGATCGTCGCCGGCGGTGTCCTCCACATCGTCGGCTTCACCCTCCTCCTCGTCGTCGGAGTCGAAGTCGGCCTGGTCGGCTTCGAGCAACTCGATCGACCAGTCCAGGCCCTTGGGCACGTAGCGGGCGCTCAAGGCCGCTTCTTCGACCGAGGCGACGATCTCGTGCTTCTTGGCCTTGGAGAGGCTGGTCGTATCGAGCTTGAGGTCGTCGGCCATCTTCAGCAGCAGGCCCTTGGAATGGGCGGCCAGGAACTCGGCGTCAGGCGTCCAGTGACGGCTGATGTCGCTGCCCAGCAGTTCCTGGATCTCGGCCGCGTCGGCGCGGCGGCTCGAGCTGACCGAGCCCGTGCCCACTTCCTTCAGGTCGAGGGAGAGCGCGACAAGATCGGCGATCAGCTGCAGGCGGTCGGCGTGCGACAGGCCGTGGACGAAGGCGATCGGCCGCTTTTGCGACTCGACGAGACGATCCTTCCAGGCGCAAACCCGCAGGCGGACTTCGCCGTCGAGCTCAGGGATGACCTCGAACCGCGACGAGTAGAGGTCGCAGGTGATGCGGGCGGCGAAGTTGTAGCTGCCCTCGTGCGTGACCGCCGAGGTCAGCAGCTTGGCCGCCAGGACCGTCAGGGCCACGTCGGGATCGTCCGCCAGGTCGCGGATCAGGCCCTTGGTAGCGACGTCGGTGCGGCGCTCATGAAGGCTGTTGTTGAGACCTTCGACGTCGACCTTCACGCGCGGCGCCGACGCGATCTTGTGGGTGGTGACGGCGTAGGCGCTGCGGGCGTCCTCGGCGGCTTGCTTGGCCTCGGCGGCCTCCTGGTCGGCGCGGATCTCGTCTTCGGTCTTGACCGGCGGGACATAGGCCTTGAGCGCGGGCCTGGCGGTGACCCCGGTTTCCCGATGCGGGAAGAGGGTGATGGCGCCGATCTCCTTCTGCACCTGTTCGTAGGTGTAGAGCTCGGCGTTGGCCCACAGATACTCGGCGATGCGCTGGGCGTCGAACTCGCCGCTCTGCACCAGGCCCTTGATCTCGGTCTCGAAGTCGATGACGGCGCGACGATCGGCGTTGAACTGGGCCTTCAGCTCGGCGCCGACCTGGTGTTCGCTGAGATAGTTCCAGGGCGCTTCCATCCCGGCCGGGATCTCGACGCGATCCTTGGCCGCGATGAAGATCTCGACGCCGCGCTCGGCGAGAATGTCGGTGATCTGCGCGACCTTGCCCTGCCACAGCTCGTCCAGCAGCGGGGTGTCGAGAACGCTGTCGGGGAACTCGCCGAACAGGTCCTGCTCGATCCGGCCGCCGGCCTCGGCGTATTCGGCCATGGTGACCAGGACAAACCGAGGATCCTGGGTCGTGGCTTTGTCGCCGCGGATCATCGACTGGACCGCGACGTCATCGAAGTAGAAGCCGTCCAGGACGCGATCGGCGTGCGCGCGTTGCAGATCCTGGTCCTCGAGGCGCGCCAGCATCCGCAGGTGGCGCGGCTGCAACTTGCCGGCGCGGAACGCTTCGATCGCGCGTGGGTGGACCGAGGCAAGCCGGATCAGCTTGTTCATCTCGGACTTCTTGTAGCCGAGGGCGCGGCCGATCTGGTCGGGCGACATGTTCTTCTTCAGAAGCTTGGCGATCGCCTCGATGCTGTCGGCCGGATGGGGCTGCAGGCGTTCGGTGTTCAGCAGCACCACGGCGCGGGCGATCTGCTCCTTGGTCTCGCAGATGGTGATGCGCACCGGGTGGTCGTTCTCGATGCGGCCTTCGGCCAACAGATGGTCGAAGCCGAACAGACGGCGCCGGCCGTCCAGGGCCATCCACGGCAGTTCCGAGCGCTTGCCGCGGCGGACATAGATCGGCACGACCTGGCCGCAACCGTCGTCGGTGACGAGGGTCTCGGCCATGTTCGGGATCTCGTCATCGGCCGGCACGTCGGCGCGCGGGTTCTCGGGCGCGATGCCGATGTCACAGCGCGGGACCATCATGGTGACCATGTCGGCGGCTTCGGTCTTGGTCGCGACGGCTTCGGGCTTGGTCTTAGCGGACTTGGCGGTCATGGGAATCATCCTGAAAGCCTCGAACCGGGCTCATCCCGGCCCCTGCAGGCTCGCTTCCCGCCTCCCTCCCTCTCTCCTTTCGAACCGCTGCATGAGAAAGGCCCGCGCGACGGCGGGCCTTGAGAGTGTCAGTCGATGGCGCGGTAGATGAGGTCGCGCTCCGGAAGATGCGGGATGAGGGCTCTCAGCCGCTCGTAATGACCAAGGAGCGTCTCGCTGGGGACTTGTTCGAGGCTGGCGGCCAGGGCGACCAACGTCACGACCACGCCGACAGCTTGATGGGACAAATGGCCCTCGAATTGATTTCCGGGGATCATTGCGTCGAGCCCGCCTTCGCCGGCCGGCGCCATGAAGCCGGGGCGCCCGTCGATAAGAAAGAAGTCCCATTGGCCACCGTTGTAGGCGGGGAACCACTTGCGCGTGACGCCATAGACGAGCGCTTCGCCGCGGCTGAAGCAGCCGGGAAAGAGCCGGGGAAGAAAGTCCATCCGCTCATCGTCTGGCACGAGGGTGACGGTTGGACTGTTGGGAGTGGGAACCATGGTGACCTCCTGGCTGATCACCCCTCCCCGCCCTTCCTTCGCCTTTCTTAGGCGCCCACGAAAAAGGCCCGCCTGGTGAGGCGGGCCTTAGCTGGTGGGCCTATCGCGGCGTTGTCGCTCTTGGCGGCGCGATCGGCGGTTCGGCGCCGTCAGGCTTGATGAGATAGGTCGCTCCGAGGAGGGCCCCGAAGAGCGAGACCAGGATGACCAGGCCCAGGAGCGTCCGCTTGGCGTCGCGGATAGCCCGCTGCTCATGGATCGTGTCGTGGCTGGCGACCATGCTTTGGGCGATGCGCCGATATTCGTCGATCCGGTCTTGATCATCTTGGCTGATCATGGCGAGCCTCGCGTTCCGTCCGGCCACACGGTGTGCTCATCATAGAGCACTTTGTCACGGTCGAGTTTGCCGATCTTCATCCCCGTGAGGTCCTGCCCGCGAAGATCGACGCCGGTCAGGTCGCTGTGAGCATAGAGGGTTTTGGCGTCAAAGCCGCCGATTTCGGCGAGCTTTCGCAGGTCCACTTCGTCGGATCGAAGGATGGCCGCGATGCGGGATCCCCAGTCATCCTTGCCCGCCTTTGTTGAAGGCTCGGCGCGACGCGTGCGGCCGACGTTCCGCGAAGGTGAAGCGCGGCGAGACAACGCGGCATGTTCTAGCTCGTCGATCACCTTCCAGTGGCCAAAGAGCTGGCCGCCGTAAGGCAGGCGTCCATCCACCAGCTCGATTTCATGTTCGGCGACACCCGGGCCCTCTGACTCAACGCCAAAGAGCTGGAAGCGGACGTCTCCACGAACACCGACGGTCACCACGTTGTCGCGGGGACGCTGCACATAGGCGAAGGGACCGATAGCGGCGCCTTCGCCAAGGTCGGCTTTCCCGACGGGGTTTGTCAGCAAGAGAAAGAAGGAAATCATAGGTGGCCCCTTTCAGGCTCGATCGGTCACCCGATCCGCCCTCCCTCCCCGCCTTTCATCACCCGCCCCGTGAAATGATCGGCGTGAGAGCGCCTGGCGACGCCGTTCTTGGATCAGACCCGCCGGCGGACGCCGGACCACCCAAAGTCGGGGTCTTGAGGGTCGAGATGGGCTGGTAAGCCGCTCGGGAGATAGGCCGCCAGGTTGGCGAGCGCCTCCACGCGCCCCAGGATCTTCAGGCGCTTGGCGGCGTCCAGGGCGGCCTCCTCGAGGGGAGCGGTCCACCACAGAACATCGCCGCCGCAGCGTTCGGTCACGATGGGATTGGACCATCCGGCCTGCATCCAGCTGTCGAGGCCGTCCTGCACGGCCGAAAGCCACGCCCGGGCCTTCGGGCTGTCGGGGCCTTGCAGGGTGAAGGCGAAGGCCGGTCGCAGCGCCCCCACCTTGCCGGTCTGTACGAGCTGGTAGGCGACCGCTTCAGGCGGGAGGCCATACAGGCTGACGAAAGCAGCAAGGTGGAGCCGTGCGATGTCCTCGAGCACCGTTCGCGTGGCGATGTCGTCATCGCCCGAGGGTTTGGGGATGCGCGCCTGCAGTGGCGCGGGCGGCATGAGGACGCAAGTCGTGGTGGTCAGAAGGGGGCTGGTCTGGCGCATGGCGGTGGAACCTTCAGGCAAGGGCTGGCGATGGGCGCCATAAGCCGCGAACCGATGACGGAACGCGGGCGAGTAGGTCGGGGCCGGGGTCATGGCGGAGCCTGGCCCCAGCCGGCGCCGCGAACGATGCGAGTGGCGACTTCAAGAACCTGGGCCGCAGACGGGTCGGCGTTGGCCATGGCTCTTCGAAAGCCGTCTTCTCCACCCGGGTGCTTGCGCGTCCAAAGGCCTTGGGCGACGGCGGCGGCGTCGGGACCAAAGGGCGGCCGGTGACGCCGCGCGCTCACGCGGTGTTGTCCGCTTGCGCCGAGGCCTCGATCGCAGCGCGGAGCGCTTGCAGGGCTTCTCGCCGGCCCCAGGTGTCGAAGTCGTCGAAATCGACCGGCGGCGCCACGATCTCCGTCGCGACCCTGTGTCGGCGGAAGGTGGCCGCGAGGATCCTGGCTGACCGTTCGCCGTCCGGGCCATTGTCTCGCGCGATGACCGCGCGCTTGAGGCCAGGCGGCGGCGCGAAGAACCGCATGTTTCGGGTGCAGAGCAAGGCGCGCGACGGCAGCTTGAAGCGCTTGCGGGCGTGAAGCGTCGTGAAGGCGCCTTCGGCGAACAGCATCTCCTCGGCGATGGGGTCGATATGGACCGAGCAATGGGCTTCCGGATCGAACACGCCGATGTTCTTGCGCGACAGACGCAGGCCGTGGTCGCGGCGGCCGCCCAGGGTGAGGTAGGTGATTTCGATGGCCGAGAGGTCACCGCTGGGCAGTCGGATGGCCGTCAACAGCGCCGGTCTTGTGAAGTTGGCGCTGGGCCTGAACACCGACACCGGCGTCTCGCCGAGGAAGCGAAACGAGTGGGACGGCAGCTTGTCGGTGATCGCGCGCGCGTGAGCATAGCGTTCGGCGAGCGTTCGGCTGACATCTCGGGCTTGGTTCCAGAGTTCCATCGCCCGCGCTCGCCGAGCCGCGTCATCGGGGGTCTCCGGCAAAGGCTTGGAGGACACCGAACTATAGCCGGTTGGCCGACCGTCGGCGTCGATCAGATGCTTGGCCCGCAGGAGCGCGAGGACCTCACGCCAGGAGACGTGCTTTTTGGTGCTGTAGCAGTTGACGAGGATGCGGCCGTCGTCCCGCAGGCCCAGGGAGACGGAGCGATCATCCTTGGAATGGCCCGGGGCGGGGATATTGGCCTGACGGCCGTTCCGGAAGAGGTCGCCCTTCATGGTCCTGGCGATGTGCGCAAGCGGTCCTGCCATGGTCAGCTCCTGGTACGATCTGGCGCGGATCCTCTCCGCGCGGCTTCACCCCCAGACCGCCCTCCCCCCTTCCTCCGCTAGTCCAGGACAGCGTTGAGAACGGCGGCCAAGCGAACGCCCGCCTTCTGGATCTGTTGCCCCGCCACGGCCCGCGCGCGTTCTTCGTAGGCGGGCGACAGGCGGGTCACTGATCGTGATCTGGCGCAGGCGTTTGGTCCGCCGTACCGGTAGGCGATCTCGACGGCCAAGGTATGGCTCTCGGCGATCCAGCTTGAGGTCTTCGCGCCTGACCAGGCCCTGGCTTGGCTGGGCGTGATCTGGGCATTCAGCGTTTTGGCCAGGGCCTTGGGATTTCGGGCGAGATCCGTAACGACCGTGGTGTCCCAGTAGCCGTGGAGGCTGGTGTCGCGACCGCTCACGGTCTCGATCCGTTCGGCGTTTCCGCCGGCGTCGTGGCAGCTGGAGGCGGCGTGAAGGGGTTGGTGGGCCTCGCCTACGAAATGGGTGAGGTAACGCAGCGCGAGGCCCCGCTCCCGATCCGACTGGCGGGGATCGGAAAGCGTTCTGATGAAATCGTCGATCTTGGTTAGGAGACAGGCTCCCTGGCCGGTCGTGCTGACCCGGCCGGCTTCGAAGGGAACCTGTGGGCAGGCGGCCGCCACGTCCTCGGCGCCGACCTCGAGATTGACATAGTGCCACGAGGCGGTGAGCGCGCGGGCTTCAGCGCTGCTGTCGCGCATCACGTCCGCCCACACGGCAGCGTCCTCGAACGTGGGGCCGACAAGCCCCGTGTCGGTGGCGGCCAGAAGCTGCTCGGCTTTGCGAAGCGCCTTTGGCGACATGCGCGCGGCGGCGATGTCAGCGATGGCCCGGTGTGCGTTGCCGCCCCAGGCGAATGCGCCGCTCGGCGCGCCGATCACGAGCGCCATCGACGTCAGGACGGCGGCGGCTTTCATTCGGCGAGTTCGGCCAGCGCGGCGAGGACCTCGGCGCGATCGGCCTCGGGGTCGATCGGCTCGGCTGGCGTTGTCTGGGGATCTCGGATCTGAAAGCCCACCAAGACCGACAAGGCGATCATGGCCGAACAGCCGATCGTGAAGAGCGCCATGGGCGTATAGTGCAGGGTCTCGAAGGAGATCATCGCGACCTCACCAGTGATAGAGGCGCCAGAGCCTCACGAAGTACCAGAAGCAGGCCAGGACGCAGCCGAAGCCGCAAAGTCCGGCGGCCAGGAGAAGTGGCCGATAGCCCGTGAGGGTCGAAGCCTCTTCGAAGAGGATGCCGAGAGCCATGGCCGCCGCCGCGGTGATCACCGGCGCGCGTTCGCTGCTCGGCAGCCATGGGGGGTGTTCTTTGGCGAGGCTCTTGGCCTGCGCCTCCCGTATGACGCGCAGCGCAGGAGAGCCCTGGTTGGGGACGCGGCTCGCCGGCTTAGCGTTTTCGAGGGGCTTTTCGCTGATCTGGGTCATGGCCGCATCTCCCGAGCGCATATTGGCTAAGGACGGCCATTAGTGCAAGGTACCTTGCACTTTGGAATGAGACGTGATCGACCGGATCAAACACCGTCTGCCCTTCTCGGCGCGAGACTATCGGCGGCTCGCGGCCGTCAGCTTGACGGGAAAGGGCTTTGCGATCGGCGCGAGCGGTTGGCTCGTGGCGAGGGGCGGCGAGTTCGCGATCCTGATCCTGCCAAGCGCCCTTTATTGGGTGGTCATGGCCTGTTTGATCACCTGGACCTGGAACCATCGGACGCGGCGGCGCGACGAAAAGCCCCCTCGGCAAGGAGTCTAGAATGAATGTCGTGATGCGGCGCTTCTGCGCCACGGGCGCGGCGGCGGGCCTGGTGCTCGCTCTTCAGTCGCGGGAAGCCCCATTCGTCGGCTCGCTGGGCGTCGCGGCCGTCTTGATGAGCCTGTTGCTCTTTGGCCTCGTGACCCTGGCGGCCCATCAGGCCCGCATCCATCTGGCCCTGACGACGGCGCGCAAGGCAAATGCCCCACGGCATAAAAATAGCGGCGACACTGGCGAGTGTCGCCGCTGAGGTAGGAACCCGTAGAGCGCGCTTAGAGAATGGCGGTCGCCAGTCCGCTGGTGATGGTCGCGCCGGTTGCGGCCGTCAGACCGATGCCCAAGGCTCCGCCGATCATCTTCCAGTCGAACTTCAAAACCATGCCCACGAGAGCGCCGGAGATGCCGGCGACGGCGGCGAGCTTGCCAAGGGAGCCTTGGGTCCAGCCGGTGATCTTCGTGACGGCGGGGGTAAAGGTGGCGTCGGTGCCGGCATAGGCGATCGCGGTGAGAAGGACGGCGGCGATCGAGGCCAGAAGGAGAAGTTCGAGACCGTGGCGGGCGCTGCGAACCCTCGGAAGTGCGGTTTGCATGTTGAGCTCCATGCTGGGGGGCGGGAGGAAGCGTGTCGGGCGGGCCAAGAGCGTCCAAAGGACCGAAGCGGCAATCGCGTCGGCGCCATGGTCGCCTCAACTCTCGGTTAATAAGCCCTACACCCCGCCGGAGTGCAAGATGGCTTGCACTCGCCGGGAGGCCGGTCATCGCGCTTTTCGCCGAATGCTTCCGGGACTTGCCCAAGATTTCAGCGACGACGAAGACGGCAAAGCTCTACAGCTCATCGAACTTAACGCGGGTTCCCATCGTCCGATAAGGCGCGCGGGCTCGCGCTAAGATACCGCAGGAATTGACATTTTGCGTTCTGAGCCTCCCAAGCGCAGCTTGACCGAACACTGAAACGCTACGGTGGCGCGCGGCTGCATTGGGCACAGTCTCTCTCGGGCCCAGATTTGGGCTTGGAGCGCCGAAAAGTGCAAGGTACATTGCACTCGAATTGGGCCCTTGGAGGCGTCATGACGACGGTCGCTGTCGTAAAGCCTGCCCCGAAACTGCCTAGACTGCGTGTTCCCTGGATCAGTCTGTTTGGCCTGGCGGGCGTGGCGAGCCTTGTCCTCGCGTTTCAGGACAGCCGCCGTGAGTGGACGATATTGCTCTGGGCGCTTTCATCGCTCGCCACGACCTTTGGAGTGTTTGTGGGCCTGGCCGTATGTCACGGAAACGAAGAAGGAGAGAACTTCATACTCGGTGACGTCGGGATCGGCGTCGTGCTCGCATTGGGACTGTGGACGGTGCCGTTCGCGTCCGGCTTGGCGGCGACGGACTACGGCGAGAGGTTCGACGCCCTGCCGGCGGACCAAAGAGTCGCGGCGACTCTTTGGTGTCAGGTTCGCTACCTGGGCAAGGAGTATGAGGAGCCAGTGCGTGATTGCACCTACACGCTGACTGAGACGCCCTTTCGCCAATTCAAGCGGCTGCCCGCCGTCGTCGCCGATCCGGGCGCTCGAGGCGAGCTCTTTCGTCAGATTGAAGCCTACCTGGCGAGGCCGGTGATGGCGGAAAAGGACGCCGTCGTGAAGGCGGACGTTCAAGAGAAGCTTGACGCCTTCCGACATGATCAAGCCGAGGCTCGCGCCCAGCGCGCGCTGATCGCCTCGTTGCCGCCTGCGCTTTATCGCGACGAGAACGGGTGCATCCGCTCGTTGGAAACCGGTGATCGGTCCGGCGCTTGCGTACGCCTGGCCGAGGACGCTGTGCGTGGCGGTGACAAGTGACTAATGGCGCCGACCAAACCGCCGGCCAGCCCGACGCCGATGCCCATCGGGGACCGTGGACCCAAGGGTTTGATCACCGCGCGAGGATCCGAGATCGCGCCGGTCGTTTCGACGCCGCCCTGGGCGTCCTTGGCGCTGTGATGTTCATCGAAGGCCTAGCCTACCTCGCGACGCTGTTCGTCAAGATGCCACCCGGTCTGTCAGCCGGCCTGAACCGGCTCGAGGGCGTGCTGCTCTGGGTCGCCGGCATCATCGCCTTAGCCGCCATCGTGCTCGCCGCGCGCTTGCAAGAAGCGATCGTCGACCACGCCCAGGACATCGCTCGAGGGAAAAAGGATCCAGCCGATGTGTGACTGCTGCGATTGTTGCTGTCGTCGTCGAAACCAGGCGTGCCGCGGCCGGCCATCATCGGGGTTGGTCGATGAGGACGCGCTCGAAGGCTATGCGACGTGGCAGCGCGTGGTCATCGGCATCGCGGCGATGGTGACGATGTTGAGTGTGATGTTGTTCTTCGCTCGGATGACCGAACTCATGTTCCTCGGTCCCCTGGCCGGCGAGAGCCACATTCCCACGCAGTGGATCTTCCTGGGCAGCATCATCGTAGCGGCGCTCGTCTGGTCCCTCGGGCCTCTGCAGGCTGAACCAAATCGGATGTTTAAGGGGAGAAAAGGGTGATGGATTTGATCCAACGCGCGTTCGACGGGGTCTTCTTCAACTATCCGGCCCACTATGTCGCTCTTGGCTATACGGTGATGTTCGCTGGTTCGGTTTTCGCCCTGGCCAGGCTTGGTCCCCTGGCCGTGGTCGGTGAGCTCTACAAGGATCGTCCGATCGCCACGATCGCCTTGACGCTAGCGTCGCCGTTCTTCGTGGCCTGGTTCAGTCTCTTGGCCATGCGGGGCATGAGCGCTGCCATAGGCCAGGCCGTCCCGGGTTTGTGAGCCATGGCGACCGAAGAAAGGCAGTCCTCCCCCACGCCCAAACCCCGACGCGAAGGCGGGCTTTTGGCCGATCCGTACCTTACGGGCGCTCTGTCCGGCGTGATGATCGCGGCATCGTCGATGATGCTCTGGCATTGGCTCGGAGGGCTCGATAGCGACGCCAAAGCACAGCCTCCCCCCGTCAACCGGTCCATCGAGCTGATCGCCTCGATCGACGACGGTTCGGTCTGCAAAGTCTACAAGGTCCGAGCCACGGACGGCCGCTCGCTCCTGATCACCACGGGCACGGGCTGCAGAGCGGTCGAAGCCGCGACCTCGCCGGCCGTTGCCGAGCGCGCACCGTGACTAAACGCCCGTCACCAAAGACCCTGCGACGGATGGCGCGCTTCGCCGGGATCTCGCTGGTCGCCAGCCTGGCGCTGTCGATCGTGGCGGACATTGGGGTCCTGGCGGGCTTCCTGCTCTACATCGACGGCGCTTCGACGCCGCAGATCGCGACGCTCGGCGCGCGCTTGTCGATCATCTGCTCGATCTTCGTGGTTCCGACCGCTCTGATGATCGCGCCGGCCTTCAGCCTGGTTCGACTGCTGCGCCGCTACGCGCCGGAGGCCTTTCGATGAGCTGGCTGACCTTGTTCGGCGCCTACTGTGTCTTCGCGACCTGCGCGCATTTGTTTCCGGCGCGGGCTTACGACGCACTCCGGCCCGTCTCGCACCTGCTTTTGCCGCACGAGAGCGACCATGCCTAGGCGCGTGGAGCCAGGCGCCCCGTCGCCCTGAACCCGGGAGCTGTAAGACATGTCATACACGCAGGACAAAGCCGGCGGGTCGAGTGGGGATCTCCTGGCGGACTGCGGTCGTATCTCCCGAGCGTTGGCGGAGGCGTTCCAAAAGGCGGACGCGGTGTTAGCCCGGGCGATAACCGATCAGTCGAGGGACAAGGCGCGTCGGCGAGGAAAGGCTGTCGCCTCGTTGATCGACGCACTCGTGGTCACGCCGGCGGAGTGCGCGGTCAGATCGGCCGCCGAGGCGAAGTCCAAAGCCTTCGAGAAGCTTCGACAGGAGGCACGCGCCGTGGCGCGCCAAGAGACGTTGCGGCGGGTCGCCGAAAGCGATCAGGGGTCGCTTCACGAGGAGAAGATGGCCTTGTGGTCGCGGCGCGAGACGCGGTTTGAAGTCATACGGTCGGCGGCCTGGGCTTGCGAGGACGCGATCAAGGCCCTGGGCCAGGCGCAATCGGCCTGTGAGGCGGCGTCTTCCACGGAGCTGCTGGACGCCATGTCTTCGAGCCAGATGGTCAGCTGGATGTCATCGGCCAGCACCTTCAGAGCCCGTTCGGCGATGCAGTCCGCGGCGGAAGCGGTCGACCATCTGCGCACCGTCATCCCATCGTGCGTGGCGGATCTGCGGACCGACGAGTTGGACGACACGACGGACCTGGTTTTGGATCTCGTGGTCGATCTGCCGTTCGATTTTGCGTCCTGGTCCAACCTGGCGGCGCTGAGCGACGCCGTCGAGGCGTGCCGAACGACGGCCGCGGCGCTTGGCCCGCTGCGTGTCCGGCTGCGCGGCCTTAGAGAGGACGCCGCCCGCATGAAGTCGCTGGTGTTTGAGGAAGTGATGGCGATTGAAGCGCCTTTCGCCGAGCAGGCGCGTGACGCTCTACTTGCTGAGCTGGGTCCCGACCTGCGCGAAACCCTGGCGCCGCATCTGGAGCCAGGTCCGTGATCAAGTCGGTGTCCACCGGCTTCGTGGCCCTGACCGTGGTCGGCTCGGTCCTGATCTTCGGGCTCACCGTGGCTGGCGTGGTCGTGCCAACGCCGGTGCGCGTGATCGCCTTGGCGGCCACGGCCATCTCGCTAGCCATCTGCATGACGGCGATCGCGCTCCAGAGGCCCTTGTGAGCAAAGCGCCGTCGACGAGGCTCTGGCACATCACCCTCACGCCTTCCGGATCGCCGCCTGGGCTCGTGGGTCAACGGTACGTCCTGAACTATCATTGGGATTTGAACAGATGAGCGACCTCAACCGCGCCCCCTCCCCCACCTCTCCACAAGACAGCCAGAACGAGCGCTCCTTGCTCGCCGTCGGTGTCGATCAGCTGGCATCCGGTATGCAGCCGAACACGGCCGAACCTCAAACGACGAGCTGGGCTTCGGGGAGCTTAGATCGGTTGAAAGCGATCGCGGGGTCGGGCGTGTTCAGAGAAGCTGCTATGGGTTTGGCCAAGAGCTTAGGTGAGCACCTGCGGCGACGGCCAACTAGGTTCGGTGACTGGCAAACCTTTGGCGGATTTAATCTGGGCCTTACGACGATCGAAGCCCCGGCTCGTGCCGTTAGACCTTTATACCGGCTGCTCCGTCGAATAGTGGCCCACCGGCGTGACGTTTACGAATGGTCGGAAGACATTCTAGATCCGCTTCTGGAATCCTTGGCCTATGCTCAGCCAGAGCACGGTTCCCAGGTCACTTTCACCGTGCGTTGGCCGCTTTTTCTCACCCAACTTGTCTTGGTGAGCATGGTGCTCGACAAGTTCGATCCAACGGATGCGGAGCGAAGGTCATTCAAACAGTGCTTCTCAAAGGCCCAGTGGATGGCTGATGTGTTCATGGAGACTGAAAACGCTGAGGTTCTCCGCGAGAGCTGGGCGGAAATCGAGTTTGAACCGGCTGGCGACTATAAAGGCTGGCGTGCCGTCATGACGCGGTTCGACAATCTGCCGGGAGAGCTAAGGAGAGCTTCGCTTCCCCAGGCCATGCTGGATCTTGCCGACTTGAACCTGCAGAGGAAGTATCGCGCCAAGCCCTCACGGCTTGAGGTGCTGCAGGAAAATCACAACCGGACAATGGCTGAACGGCGCACGGCCTGGGAGGCTGAGCTGGCCGACATGCAGGCGAACTCCAATGCCACTGTTATTTGAAACGGCGTAACCGCGGCGCAGCTAGGCGTTGGTGACTGATGGGTTGCGCAAATCGCTTCGCAGTAACGAATTCCTACCGGAAGGTTCCTGGTTTCGGACACCGCAAAGGCTCGCCCGCTAGAGGGCGGCCTTTGCTTCGCGCGCCAGGATCCGCTCGAGCTGCTCCTTCATCCCGGCCTCCATCGGCCAGGGCGGATCGAAAGCCTTCAGCCTGAAATGCCTTCGCAAGCGCTTGGCCAGATCCAGCGCGGCCAGGCCGCGCTGCAGCGCCAGCTTGTTGGCTTCGACGGCCATGTCGACCGCGTCGCCATTTTCCCCGGTGGCGTGGATCATCTCCCGGGCGTGTTTGACGGTCGTGGCGAAGGTCCGGGCGTCGAGATCCAGGTGTCGGTCCAGGGCCTGCCAGCCGCTCGGGTCTTCGGGCAGCTCGGGAAAGTCCGGGAGCCGCGCGACGGCGGCGAAGTCATAGGGCCCGTCCATCTGACTCGCGGCGTTCTGGTGGGGAACGTCGGCGCAGTCCGTGGCGTAGCGTTCGAAGAGCTCGATCAGCTTGGACGCCAGGGCGCGCCCCGCCCGACGACGCGCGCGACGATCGCGCCAGACGCCAAGGGCGAACACCACGGCCCCGGCGACCACGCCGTTGGCGAGGATCTTGCCGCCCTCCAACCACCAGTTCACCGCCGCCCCCGCCCCGCTCATCACCCTCACGCCTCCCCTCGCCCGGACGCCGCCGAGCTTTTCCGAACCGGACGCCGCCGTAAAGCCGCCCGCGCGATGGGATGGCGCCGACCGGACGAGACGCCGCCGGCGGCTCGGGTCGCCAGACCGCCAGCCCGGCGCCGGCCGTAGGCGCGGCGCGCGCCCCGCTTGTGAGACGCCGCCCACTGCGGACTCTGGACAAGCTCTGCCTGTTTTGCGATCAACAGCCCACGGATCGCTGACGCGGCGAGACCTCCTCGAGGTCACGCCTGACGGAAGACAACGGCGTGCGCGATCTGTCCCCTGCCCCACCCCACTCGCACCGTCGGCTCGAGGCCGACATCGCCCGAGGCTTGGCGATCATCCTGGTGGTGATCGGTCACGCCCTGGAGATCCTGTTCTACAACCGCCCGGACGGCGGTTTCTCCGAGGACGCCTTCGCCCTCTGGCGATTGATCTACGCCGGTCACATCCCGGCCTTTTTCGTGATCGCGGGCTTGGTGTCGCCCAGCCGGAATCTACCGGCCCCAACCCGGGCCCACCAGCTCGTCGGCCTGGCGCTGGCGGCTCATCTCGCGATCGCGCTACCGCTCGCGGCCCTGCAGCTGACCCAACACCCGCGCGCGGCGACGACCATTCTCGTCCAGGCCCTACGACCCTTGATCCTGGGGACGGGCTTTTCGGCGCCAAGCCTTTGGTTCCTGATCGCCCTGGCGGGCGTCGAGACGGTTTGGCGGCGAACGCGGGCCAAGGTCGCGGTGCTCGTGCTGACGATCCTTGTCCTGACCGCTGTCGCCCTGGTCGTCCCGCGCGCCGTCCCGAACCTTTGGAGCTTTCGCGACCTTGGCCCAGGCCTGACCTTCTATGCGCTCGGCGCGGCCCTCAAGCGTGTGAGAGGCCGTCGACTGGCGCAGGCCTGCGCTTTCGCCCTTGGGGCCTGGGTATGGGCCGCGGCGAGCAACAAGGGCTGCTATCTTCCCAAGGAGGGCTGGTGTCCGCTCCCTGGAATGGGCGGGCGCTTCGGCCCGTTGATGGCCCTGGGCGCGTTTGGCGACTACCGGCTTTTCTTGCTCTCGGGCGCGAGCGCGGCCGTGGCGCTGCTCGGCGCTGGCGCTGTGCTGGCCAGGACACCCGCTCGCGAAGCTCTGGGCTGGGTGGGCCGTCGAAGCCTTGATCTCTACCTGGTCAACGGCGCGGCGCTGGCTCTGGCCAACCCCGTCCTGAAGGGCCTCCCAATGTCGCCGAACGTGCTGACGGACTTGGTTGGGCTGATGGTGGTGATGGTGTCGCTGCAGGTCTTCGTCGTCCGATTGACGACCGCCCCGCTGTCAAGGTTTCGGGCCTGGGCCTTCAGGCTCACCGATAGGCTCAAAGGCCCAGGACAAGAGGCCTCGGCGCTTCCGTCTCGGCGGGGTTTCTGACACAATCGGACCACGGATCGCACGTCTGAGAGAGGACGCGATCCGTCATGCCTGAACCAACAGCTCATCGCCCGCGCGCCCATGGGGCGGTCTATATGATCAGCGGCGTCGAGGTGGCGCGAGACAGCGACCAGCTGCAGAAGCACCTGAAGGCCGCCTACGAAGTGGGCGGCCGCCATGGCCGGCCGCGCTGCATGTGCGTTCCCGAGGGCGTGGAGATGTATATCTCCAAGGTCGGCGGGCATTTCCTGATCAAGCGGATGCCGGGGGGCGGCGGCCATCACGATCCATCCTGCGCGACCTATGAGCCGCCGGCGGAACTGTCGGGCCTGGGCCAGGTCCTCGGCTCGGCGATCACCGAGGATCCCGTCGAGGACACGACGGTCCTGAAGCTCGATTTCGCGCTGAGTCGGGTTGGCCGCCGCGCCCCGGTCGAGACCGACAGCGAACCCGCAGACAGCGTCAAGACGGCGGGATCCAAGCTCAGTCTGCGCGGCTTGCTGCACTATCTGTGGATGGAGGCGGACCTGACGCGCTGGCACCCCGGGATGGAAGGCAAGCGCGACTGGAACGTGGTGCGGTTCCGCCTGCTGGGCGCGTCGGAACGCAAGGAAGTGAAGGGTTCGCTGCTGCGCGAGACCCTCTACGTTCCCGAACCCTGGCGCGAGAGCCAGCGCGAGGCGATCTCGACGCGCCGCCGCGCCATCTTTCGGCGCAAGGCCTCCTCCAAGGGTCGCAAGGAGCTGATGCTCCTGCTTGGCGAGGTCGAGGACTTCGACATTGGTCGTTACGACTACCGGCTGAAGATCCGCAACGCGCCCGACTGCAGCTTCGTGGTGCCCGAAGATCTCGCCAAGTCGATCGGCAAGCGCTTCGCCTTGGAAATCGCCCTCTTCAAGGAGGCCCAGAGCGCCGAGGAGGAAGGCAGCGATCCGCGTGATTCACGCCGCGGCCACCTGATCGTCTTCGGCACGTTCAGCGTCAACGAGGCCGGGACGCCGCACATGGAGGAGCTGACGGTGATGTTCGTGAACCGCAACTGGATGCCGGTCGAGGACATCTTCGAGATCGAGCTCCTCGAGCAGCTGATGCCGCGTCACCGCTTCGTCAAAGGCCTGCGTCTGAACATGCCCGCTTCGCGGCCGCTGGCGAGCGCGGTGACGCCGGACGCCGAGGAAGGCCCCACGGCGCTTTACATCGTCCGGACGGGCGTCGGTGAGGACTACGAGCGTGTGCTCGAGGAGCTTACCGGCAAGAGCCAGCTGCAGTCGTGGATCTGGCGTCTGGAGAAGGGCGAGATGCCGCCCCTCCCCCGGCGCGTCGATCGCGGCTTGCGTGGGCCGTCGCCGCGCGCGGCCGAGGAAGCCAGCGGCCCGTCCGGCGTTCTCGTCTGAAGGCCGCGCGATGGGTGAGATTATCGACTGGCTGGCCAGAGGGATGACTTGGGGCGTCTTGGTGATGGCGGCCGTGGCCGCCCTCTACCGCTTCTCGCGGGTCGGCCGCGCGCTGTCGTTCGAACGCTGGCGGGAGAGGGTCGCGCGCGCCTGGCGGCTGGACGCCCTTGAGCGGCGCCAAAGGTTGCGGCTGGTGGCGCAGGCGCTCGCCTTCGTCCTGGGCCTGGGGTGGAGCTACCTCACCGAGGATCCGCGCGCGGGATTGCAGGCGACCTGGTTCTGGTTCGGAGCCTTGGCCGTGGTGTTGCGCGCCAAGCGCGTGCTGGACCTATCCGAGCAGTCCAACGAGGCCATCGCCGCGCGCGAGCTGCAGGCGCGGCAGTTCCAATGAGCATCCTGCTTTCGTTGGTCGGCGCGGCGGCGATCTCGGCCGCGCCCCCTCCCCCGCCGCCTCCGGAGCTGCGCTCGCGCGCGCCGACCGAGGTCAGTGTGATCGACGGCTCGACCCTCCTCATCCGGACCTTCCGCGTCGTGCTCGCCGGCGTTGAGGGGCTAGAGCGAGCCCAGCAATGCCAGACGCGCGGCGGCTATCAGGCCTGTGGTCGTGTCGCGACCAATCGCCTGTCCGCTCTGGTGGCGGGTAAGGACGTCGCGTGCGCGATCGTCACCGAAGGGCGTCGGGTGTCCCGAACGCCGGAGCCGGTGCTCTATGGTCGATGCTTCGCCGGCGGCGTCGACCTATCGGCGGTCCTGGTCGACGAGGGCCTGGCGGTCGGCATTTCCGGGACGCCCTATGGGCCGAGCTCGATCCAGGCCTGCCTGGCGCAGCGCGGGGCTTGGTCCGGGGCGTTCGAGGCGCCGTGGACGGTTCGCGCCAGGCAACAGGGGGTCGTTTGCGGGAGAGGGCGAAATCCTACGCTAAGGCTTTGGCCAACGATATTCTCCGGTAAGATTGATGTGTTCCCAGGGGATAGGAGAAGTCGCTTGATATCTAGTATGACGTCTGTCGCACCTGCTTGATCGCGGCCGCGATAGCTAGATCGCGTTGCTCCTCTTCTCCATCCGCGTTCCAAGCTGCGGAAAGGCACCCATAAGCGTACGCCTGGTCGAGCAGGCGACGCGGATCGACGTCCAGCGCACGAGAGAATGCGTCCGCCATCTGTGCAATGCGTCTAGGATCGAGACAAAGGTCGTCTCTGTCAGCCGGATCGTAGAACATATTGGCGGCGCCAAAGCCCACTTCACCGACCAGACCGACGGGATCTATCACCAGCCAGCCGCGACTGGAGAACATGATGTTTTCATGATGCAGATCGCCATGTAGCCCACGCAGTTCCGAGGCATTGCTCATCATTTGATCGGCTATAATCGCCGCGTGGACGTAGTCAGTTTGACAACCTGCGTTTTGATCATCGCGCGCCCGCTGAAACAAAGCTGCAAAGCGATCCCGGATCGGGAGAAGGGCAGAAGGCAGGGGTTCCTCAGATGCGGCATACAGCTTCGCCATTAGTTCCGCTGCAATTTCGGTCGCCTGGTAGTCGCCGTGCTCGGCAACGATGTGAGAGAGCATTCGCTCCCCGGCATATTCGAGCAACATCAGATTGTTCTCACGACCGAGCAACCGGACTGCTCCCCTCCCATTGCGCCATACCAGATAGTCGGCCCCGCGCAGTTCATCAGCAATGTCTTCTATAGGTTTCAATCCCTTGACGATTGCAGGAGTCCCGTCTGGCAATGAAACTTTCCAAACGAGGCTGGAAAAGGTGTCCGCAATGAGAACAGGTTGCGAAACGTGCCAATGAGCAGGAAAAACAGGCGGCATGAACATCAACCCCAAGTCAGAGGGTCCAATCGCAGATAGAAGGCAAGGCGTTCGCGGTCGGGGGCTTCGATCCCCAATACATTGAATAGGACAGCGAAGGCGCGCTCTGCTTCATCTGGCGCTGCCCAGTTCTCTTCGGCGTTAGCAATCATGAGTGCCAAATCGGCATAGCGATCTGCTGTTCCGAGCCGCCCAAGGTCGATCAGACCCGTGCATTGAAGAGTTTTAGGGTCCACCATGAAGTTCGGCATGCAGGGATCACCATGGCAAACAACCATATCGGTGCGCTCTTGGTCGAGCCGCACCGGTAGCTCTCGTTCGACACGAGCCAAAAGATCGAGCTGCGGCGTACTCTTGTCCTCGTCCGGTAAGAAGTCGGGATTGACGGCATTGCGGGACACCACATCAACGGCGCGTCCGAACATTCGCGACAGCCTGCGCTCAAACGGACATTGATCAACCGATAGGCTGTGAACAGCGCCAAGTTGCTGCCCCATTGACGGCCACGCTTTGAGCAAATCCGCTCCAGACAGATCAGCCGCCGGTACTCCCGGAATTGCCGTTATCACCAAGCATGCACCCTCCTGTTCCTCCTGCCAGTTGATCACCTCGGGGCAAGCCACACCTCGACCTTTGAGCCAAATGAGGCGGTCACGCTCTCCAGCGAGCTCACCGCGGCGGGAAGCAGGTGCGATTTTCGCGAAGGCATGCCCGTCACCACGTCGAAAAACAAAATCACCAGATTCTCCGCCTCTGACAGGCAACCAGTCAGAATGCGATTCACCAAAAAAAATATTAGTTCGATTCAATGGAGGTTCCTTCAGTTTTCTGATGAAGCGCGGAGGTGGCTCAACCTGCGAAAAGAAACGAGTTGCTACGTAAGTCCGAGAACATGCTTTCCATGGTCTCTGAGCTCGCCTTTGGGACCGACATATCGGTAGAGAGTGACGCGCTCGATGCCGAGTTCCTTGCAGAGATCGGAAACTGAAGTATCGCGCTGGGCCATGGCGGCTTGCGCGAGACGCACCTGAGCTTTGGTGAGCGCGAATTTTCGTCCGCCCTTGCGACCGCGCGCTCTCGCGGAGGCGAGACCCGCCATGGTGCGCTCTCGGATCAGATCCCGCTCGAACTCGGCCAAGGTGGCGAAGATTCCGAACACCATGCGACCGGACGCAGTCGTGGTGTCGATCTGAGCGCCCTTTCCAGTCAGAACCCGCAGGCCGATCTTGCGGTCTGACAGCTCCTTCACCGTGTTGACCAGATGGGCAAGCGATCGTCCGAGGCGATCGAGCTTCCAGACCACCAGCACATCGCCGTCACGCAATGACTTGAGGCAGGCAGTCAAGCCAGGGCGATCATCACGACCGCCGGAAGCAAGATCATCATAGATATTGTCCCGTTCGACACCTGCGGCGCGCAAGGCGTCGTGCTGCAGGTCGAGAGACTGCGAGCCATCGGCTTTGGAGACGCGGGCATATCCGATCAGCATGTATCACAAACGTTGGTTTGAGGCGGCGCTTCGGCCACGATTGCATTGACCTCTGGAAATGTATCTCAACCAGCTTCATAAACAAAGCGTCTTGAACGCTATCAGATTTTGAAAAAGGAACATGTATGCCGCGTCGCGTCACTCTAACCGATCGGCAGAAAGACGCGCTGTTGCGCTTGCCGACTTCACAGACGGATTTGCTCAAGCACTATACGCTGAGTGATGAAGACCTTGGGCATATCAGGCTGCGTCGGCGCGCTCACAACAGGTTCGGCTTCGCCCTGCAATTGTGTGTCCTGCGCTATCCCGGCCGGGTGCTGGCTCCAGGCGAACTGATCCCTGCAGAGGTCATCGAATTTATCGGAGCGCAGCTTGGCCTGGGTGCCGACGATCTCGTAGACTATGCTGCCCGCGAGGAAACACGGCACGAGCATCTTGCCGAGTTACGGGGGCTCTACGGCTTCCGCACCTTCTCCGGACGTGGTGCGAGCGAGCTGAAGGAATGGTTGTTCCGAGAAGCCGAGATGGCGGTGTCGAACGAGGATATCGCCCGTCGCTTCGTAGCCGAGTGCCGACGCACCCGCACTGTCCTTCCCGCGACATCCACGATCGAGCGGCTTTGTGCCGCGGCTCTCGTCGATGCCGAGCGACGCATCGAGACGAGGATCGCCAGTCGGCTGCCTATGTCGATCCGAGAACAGTTGCTGGCATTGCTCGAGGAGACGGCTGATGATCGGGTGACCCGTTTTGTGTGGCTGCGCCAGTTCGAGCCTGGCTCGAACTCTTCGTCGGCCAACCGGCTGCTCGACCGGCTCGAATATCTGCAACGCATCGATCTCCCCGAGGATCTGCTTGCCGGCGTTCCTGCCCATCGGGTGACTCGTCTGCGCAGGCAGGGTGAACGGTATTATGCCGACGGCATGCGCGATCTCCCGGAGGACAGGCGGCTTGCGATCTTGGCTGTTTGCGTCTCGGAATGGCAGGCGATGTTGGCCGACGCAGTGGTCGAAACCCACGACCGGATCGTCGGCCGTCTCTACCGTGCTTCGGAGCGTATTTGCCATGCAAAGGTCGCAGACGAAGCGGGGGTGGTGCGTGACACCCTGAAATCCTTCGCCGAGATCGGGGGCGCCCTGGTCGATGCACAGGATGATGGCCAGCCGCTGGGCGATGTCATCGCGAGTGGGTCAGGGTGGGACGGCTTAAAAACCCTTGTTGCAATGGCAACCAGGCTGACCGCCACCATGGCCGACGATCCGCTCAATCATGTGCTCGACGGTTATCACCGCTTCCGCCGATACGCTCCACGCATGTTGCGCCTGCTCGATCTGCGAGCTGCGCCCGTTGCACTGCCGCTTCTGGAAGCGGTGACGGCCCTTCGTACCGGTTTGAACGATGCCGCGATGACCAGCTTCTTGCGGCCCAGCTCGAAATGGCATCGCCACCTTCGGGCCCAGAGGGCTGGCGACGCTCGCCTATGGGAGATCGCGGTGCTGTTCCATCTGCGCGATGCGTTCCGCTCCGGAGATGTCTGGCTTACTAGGTCCCGGCGCTATGGCGATCTGAAACACGCACTCGTTCCGGCACAATCCATCGCGGAAGGCGGTCGTCTCGCTGTGCCATTGCGGCCGGAGGAATGGCTGGCAGACCGGCAAGCTCGCCTCGACATGCGGTTGCGCGAGCTTGGCCGTGCCGCTCGCGCAGGCACGATCCCGGGCGGGTCGATTGAAAACGGCGTTCTGCATATCGAGAAACTCGAAGCCGCCGCGCCGACAGGCGCCGAAGATCTGGTGCTCGATCTCTACAAGCAGATCCCGCCCACGCGCATCACCGATCTCCTGCTGGAGGTGGATGCGGCGACCGGCTTCACCGAAGCGTTCACCCATCTGCGCACAGGAGCACCCTGCGCTGACCGGATCGGGCTAATGAACGTTATCTTGGCGGAAGGGATCAACCTCGGCTTGCGCAAAATGGCGGATGCGACAAACACCCACACCTTCTGGGAATTGATCCGCATTGGACGGTGGCATGTCGAGGGCGAAGCCTATGACCGGGCGCTGGCCATGGTGGTCGAGGCACAGGCAGCGTTACCCATGGCCCGGTTCTGGGGCATGGGCACGTCGGCTTCGAGCGACGGACAGTTCTTCGTCGCTACAGAGCAAGGTGAGGCCATGAACCTGGTCAACGCGAAGTATGGCAATACCCCGGGCCTGAAAGCCTATAGCCACGTCTCCGACCAATATGCGCCGTTCGCAACCCAGGTGATTCCTGCAACGGCAAGCGAAGCGCCTTACATCCTCGATGGCCTGCTGATGAACGATGCTGGACGCCATATCCGCGAGCAGTTCACCGACACGGGCGGCTTCACCGATCACGTCTTTGCCGCATGTGCCATTCTCGGCTACCGGTTCGCTCCGCGCATCCGCGACCTGCCATCCAAACGGCTCTACGCGTTCAATCCGTCGGCCGCCCCGGCGCACCTGCGAGCGTTGATCGGCGGAAAGGTCAACCAAGCCATGATCGAGCGCAATTGGCCCGACATCCTGCGCATCGCCGCCACCATTGCTGCCGGGACCGTCGCGCCAAGCCAGATTCTGCGGAAACTCGCCTCCTATCCGCGGCAGAACGAGCTCGCGACAGCCCTGCGGGAAGTCGGTCGCGTCGAGCGCACCCTGTTCATGATCGACTGGATTCTGGATGCCGAACTCCAACGGCGTGCCCAGATCGGGCTCAACAAAGGCGAAGCTCATCATGCGCTGAAGCGGGCAATCAGCTTCCACCGCCGCGGTGAAATCCGCGACCGTTCCGCCGAAGGCCAGCATTACCGCATCGCCGGCATGAATCTGCTCGCCGCCATCATCATCTTCTGGAACACCATGAAGCTCGGCGAGGTCGTTGCAAACCAGAAACGCGATGGAAAGCTGCTATCGCCCGATCTCTTGGCCCATGTTTCGCCGCTCGGATGGGAACACATCAATCTCACCGGAGAATATCGCTGGCCAAAGCCTTAGCGTAGGATTCCGCCCCCTCCCGCAAACGACCCCAACAGGGCTATCCGGTCGCCCCGGTGATGCTCGGCGTATCGGGCGGTGTTCCGTGCGTGAGGGCGGTCAGGCCCATATGATGGAGGCGATGAGCGGCGCGGAGATCATCGCCAGGGCCGCCAATGCGCAGGAGAGGCCCGCTAGCCGCGCGTCAGGGCGCTGAACCGGGTAGTTTGGCCTATAGGCCCCGGCGAACGCGAAAATCGCCCTGATGGCCTCGAGGATCGCGATGAGCGCGGCGAACGTCCAGCCGACGATTGGCATGAACCGCCAAAGCGCAACCGCGACGCCCATCAACGCCAGGCAGAGGGCTGTGTTGATCGCGGCCCAGGCGCGTGGGTGACGACCGCCTTGCCCATCAATGGGCGGGAGCGGTTCGATGACGCCTTCTAGGGGCAGCTGCAGGTGGGCGCGCATGGCCGCACACTACCGCCCTGCCCGCCTTTCTGGCTAGTCGTTGGCGCGCTTGCGGCCATCGACCGCGGGCGGCTTGCGCATGGCCCTGTGGGCAACGCGCGGATGGCGCACTTCGGTGACGCTGGCCAGGTGGTTGTTGTTCAACCGGTCATAGTCGGGCGCGAGGTCCGTCCGCAGCCAGTCGATCTCGTAGCCGACATTGGCCAGGGACATGCAGAAGTCGGCCGAACCCTCGTCGCGGGCGCCGCAGATGACGCGCAGCAGGGTCGGATTGAGGTCGTCAAGATGGTCGCGGAAAGCGTCGTGCTCGAACGGCCGCGTGCCAGCGCGCCAGACGAACACCGTCTCGCCGGGTTCGGGGCGAAGGCGCGTGAGCGTGACGACGCCGGCGTCGCCCTCTGGCCGCAGGTGGAGGACGGGCACGCCGGCGGCGCGTTGCGCGGCGAGATAGCCCTCGATCTCACGGATCTTGTCGCGCATGGCCAGGAGCTCGCGATGGCTCGTGGCGCGGGGCGTCACGTCCAGGCAGAGCACCACGGCGTCGAGGGCGGTTGGCAAGTCCCCTACCCTTCCCAGCCGTTGTCCTTGGCCCACAGGAAGGCCGACATCATGCGGTCGAGCGTGTCCCCGACCTTGGCCTCGCGGCCCTCCGCATGGCACAGGTCCTGGAATCGCGTCTTGACGTCCTTGTGCAGGCGCAAGGTCAGCATTGTCTCGGTCTTCGGGGGCTTTTCCGCCGTCACCGGCGTGGGCTTGGAGATCGGTTGCGGCTCGCGGCGCGCGAAGCCGACGCGTTCGCCAGCTTCCTCCACGGCGCGAATCTCGTCGGCCGACGGCTTGATGGCGGGTAGGTCGAGGTTCGAGGCCAGGTCCGCTAGGCTCGGCTTAGCCGGCGCGGGATCATCGTCGAGGTTCAGGTCGACCTTGAACCCGGGAAGGCGCGTGGCGCTGCTCATCAGGCGACCTCACGCTGCTTGGCCAACTCGGCGAGCGTGGTGACCATTTCCTCGGTCACGGCCGTGGCGTTTCGAAGCGCTACATCGGTGCCCGAAACCTTCTCGGGATCGAGCCCGGAAACCGTCCCGCCGTGCAGGAATATGGCCTTGAAGGCTTCGCGCTCGATCAGCGCGGTGTTCATGATCGGCACGCCGGCCTCTTCGAGCGTGCCGCGAATGGCCTTCATGTTGTTGGAGTTGATCATCGCGGGCACCCGCGTGAACAGAACGCGGTACGGGATCTTGCGTCGCTGGGATTTGCCCGCCTCCAGGATCAGGCGGATGGTCTTGACGGCCTGGTCCGCGTCGAGGCCCGATCCCTGGACGGGGATGATCACCAGGTTCGACATGCTGATCGCGTTCGAAACCCGGCTCGTCGCCGCGCCCTCGAGGTCGACGATGACGAACCGCGACGACTGCGAGGCCTCGTCGATGATGTCGACGATCCGCGATTCCGCCTCGTCGGTCACGACGGCGATGTTGTCTGGCTTACCCGCCAGTTCGGACCACTTCTTCAGCGGCTTGTTGGGGTCCGCGTCGACAATGGTGACGAGATCCTTGGTCAGTCCGGCCAGGACGCCGGCGACGACAAGGGCGCTCGTGGTCTTTCCGACCCCGCCCTTGGAAGAGACGAACGCGATCACGGCCATGGCTTGAGCCTCCGTTGAAAATCCAAGGTCCTACAGGTCTTGCCCGCAACACCGGTCACGCGGGCGACACTGGCGATACGTGCGCCACCCGCGACACCCGCGACACATGCAATACGCGACCCACTCGTCATACCGATCATACTCGCCTCACCTGCGTGACACGCACGACGGGTATGACAGGCCCTGCTTGTAGCACCGGCGTGGCGCGCGTAGCAAGCGTTACCCGTATTGCGCGACACACCGGTATTTCGCGCCTGACGCGTCGGGCACGCGTGGCGGGCGTCTCACGCCTTGCGCGCATCACCGGTAATACGTGTAATACATTCGGAAACCGCTCGACGTGCAACGGTGTACGGATTCGCGGATGCGAGCACGAGAGATCCAAGACTAATACGTGTAATACACGCCTTACCGGTCCTACATGCCTTGCCTGTCTAACCGAACGCGGAACACGAAGCCAATGGCCGACGCACGCCAGGGGAGGGGAGGGGACCTCGCGCATCAGTTCAGCACAGTCAGCGTGCTCGAGCGATAAAGCCCATACCAGGTACGGTTAAGGTCGAGCAGAACGCCATCGGCTTCTCGCGCCAGCCTGGCGAGCGACACCTTGTTGCGCAGGCCAAGAATATAGGCTCTGCCATTGGCGACGTCGGGCTTATAACGCGCGATCAAGGCCACGACGCGGAAGACCTGGTCGCCCATGGCCTGGCGCGTGTCGACGATTTCTCGCCGCGACAGCCCGACCTGGCTCGCGGCAAGGTTTGCATAGCCGTCCAAGGTGCGCTTGGGATCCGAGAACAGCATGTCGGCGTGGAAGACGGCGCCAGCCCGCTCCATGATGTGGGGCAGGGTGCCCAGCATCGCGCCAAGGCCAGGGGTGCGAACGTTATCGGGCGAGGCGTTCTCGTCTTCGTGCATCAAAACAGGCACGCCCTCGGCCGACATTCGCGACCGTTCGGCCAGTTCAGCGGCCACCGCGGCCTCGAAGTCAGCCGCCAACTGGTCCGCCTCCTCATCTCCGGAGGAGACTCCTTTTCTTCTTTGATATTTGTAGCCGTGGGTTGGGGTTCTTTGGTCAGAATTTTGTTGGTCCGCGCCCCTATTTTCAGTCTCCAACAGTCCATCCTGGGCCAAGGCCAAATACTCCACCTCCAGCTCCGAGAGCCTGGCCTCTAGCCGTTCGTAGGCCTGCGTGCAGGCCACGATATTGCGGCTCCGTCGCATACGATCAGCCAAGCGCAGGATCTCGTCCTGGTCGACGAAGTGGGTCCCGAACTCCGGGTGCGCGGCGAAGACCCGCAAGCGATTGAAGAGGGCGCTGATATTGCGCTGAAGCTCGCGCAGCTGGCTCGCCTCGATCTCCGAGACGTTGGCCAGCCGCCTTAGCTCGTCGGCGCGGGCGCACAGCGCCCGCAGATCTATGCCAAACGCCGCCAGGAGCTGACCCGATGCGCGATCGCGTTGGCAAAACCGCTTGCGCGTCGTGCTGTCGCGGAACGCGATCCAGCCGGCGTCGGCCAGCTGCTTGAGCTGCTTGCGGATCGCTTCCTCGCCGACCTCCATCTCCTCGGCCAGGGCGCGGTTGGACTTAAAGACAACCAGGCCCAGGTGCTCGTTCCATTCGCCGCTCGCGCGGCCGCGCTCCAGGAAGGCCGCCGGCGGCGCCGTCTCGAGGAGGGCCTTCAGCAGCTTCTTGGCGGCTCGACCGATCCCCATCGATTCAGAGGTCGCGGCGTTGAGCCAATCCTTGATCTGGAACTTGTCCGTGCCGTCAGGAAGCCCGGCATAGGCCTCTGCGAGCTGGTTGGAACGTAGGCGTGCGGCATTGATCGGACGTAGCCCACGTCCGTCCGCAAGTCCTTGAACTTGCATGGTAACTCCCCGTCAAAGAGGAGGCCGGAATCTAGGCAAAGCTCCGCCGTCGCCTCGAGAGGCGTTTTTCAGTTGACGGGGGCGGGGAGATTGCGCAGTGTCGCGAGGCATTGAAGTTCGCGGCTCGTCCGACGCCAATCGGATGCGCTATCTTAAAGAGCCCCCGCCGGTCGTAAGATCGGCGGTTTCTTTTTGTCCGTACCTCCAGGTGGTGGATCTGATCGGTGCAATGGGCCGCCTGGGCCGAGTCGGGTCAAGCGATTCCATTGGGGCCTAGACCTGAGAGCTGACCGCGCCATTTGACGCATTGTCAACTACTCCGCCAGTATTGGCCCAGATCTAGCTGTGTCTATCTTCGTAAACGACCGGTTAACTTGAGTTTAGCCGCGCCATAATAACATCCCGAGCTAAGTGGTGATTCTGAAACGCATGAAGGCGCCGCCGATTCCTTCAAGGAATCCGGAGCCTTGCGGGGGAATGCCAACACGAGTCCAAGACTCGGAAATTCGGATTCCTGGGCGGCGATCGGGCCGTCCCGCGCTGAGAAAAAACCCCCAGGAAACCGTGGACAACCGTCGCGACGCGTCCTGGGCGAGGGCAGGGCAGGGGACTCAGCTGAAGGCACTGAGAACCTCCCAGGCCGAGAGCGCGCGCCCGCCGCGGAAAAAGAGCCGACGATTCGCTCCCGCCGCTTCGGGAAGGAGTCTCGCCGCCGGGTAATAGGGCGCGACATAGGCCGCGCGGATGAGGCGGCTCGCGCCGGCGGCGCCCAGGACATGAGCGGCGTAAAGTTCACCCTGGGACGGTAAGCGGCCCAGATCCGCGCGCAGCGCTCGCACATTCTGCGCGGTAAGCTCTGCGGCGATGCGTGAGGCGAGCGTGGGGTCATAGCGGAGCGCCAGGATCCGCGCGCGATCGGCCGGGTCGACGACGTAGGCGCGTCCAGCCCGATCAAAGCGGATCAGCCGCGCCTCGCGGGAGAGGCCATGGAGTGCGCCGTAATCGGCGACGCTCTTCAGCCAGGTCTGCTCGATGAACTGGAACAGGCCTCGCGCCGAAGACGTCCGAGACGCGGCGTAGATGTTCCAGGACGACTCTCGTTGAGCCGCGCGTGTGAGATAGGCCTGATCAACGCCGACAACGGCGGCGGCGTCGGCCACCACCTGGTTGACGAGCTGGCTCGAGGCCGGCGCTCGACGCCCCACGGCGCGCGCGGGTCGATCGTGCCGCAACCTCGGCGCATCGAGAATGGAGAGGGCGCCGTCGACCAGATCCGACAGCGTCGGTTCGCGGCGATAGACGCGCTGCACAGCCAGGCGGCCAAGGTCGGGTCTCTGAAGCGCCGCGAGATAAAGCGCCTCGCGCGCCCGTGTCGTCGGGTCGACCGAGAACAGCCGCATCGCGGCCGTCGGATCGCCAACCCCGCCTTCCGGCTGGGCGATGGCCTTGACGACGGCGGGGTCAAGATCCGCCGCCAGTCGAGCGCGCGTCAGCCAGCCGGGTTCGGGAAGAATGACCAGAGCGGCCGCGGCGACGGTTGAGGCGGACGCGATGTAGAAGAGTGCGCGCGGCGAGGGGGCAAAAAGCCCGCGCGCGACCCGCCGCCAGCGAAGTGGAAACGCCGGAGCGGGCAGGGGCCCAAGCTGCAGGGCCGGCGTCATGCCGCGTCGCGCGGCCGCCGAATCCTCACGGTCCGCGCGGGTCGCTTGAGGATGACGGGTTGCTGGACAGTGCTCTGGGCCGCGGTGCGGGCGTTCTCCGAGATGATGAACGCCATCTCCTCGGCCGACCGGCTGGCGATCGCCGCGTAGAGGACAACGGCCGGGTCGTGCCCGAGACGTTCAACAAGCTTGAGAAAGACATCGAGACGTCTGGGGCCGTACTCCTTGGCCTTCGGATTGTCGTGATCAAGCACCGCCCGGAAGTTGCTGTAGCGCGTCAGCGTGCTTCTCGAGATGATCGCCTTCAACTGCGGTCGACGCGTCTCGGCATATTGATGGAGATAGTGGGCCAGCCGCGCGATGACGACGTGAGTGCCCTCTTCAACTCTCCGCGACCACGGCATGTTCGTAACCCAGGCCCAATTCTGAGCCTGTGGTGACACAGGATAATGCGAAGTGCAAGGTACCTTGCACTCATGGGACAGGACTCAGAGCGCCCTTGTCGTTACGCGCGGTTCAATGTTCGCGGCTAGCTGGTCGCCTCGCGCTCGAGCATCCGAGCCCGGAACTCTTCGGCGCTGGCGCTTTCGTTGGCCGCCGCCAACACCGCCGTGGCGTTGTAGCCGATCTCGTTGATCAGGGTCGCGATCTCGGGAAGGGCGGTGCCATCGTCATAGCCGGGTTTCAGCTTTCCCAGGCCGCGGCTCATCGCGCGCTCGAAACGCGCCTGGGTGTCGGGCTTGCGGGCGATCCGTGAACGCACGGCTGGATCCTGCCAGTTCTCGCGGAGCAGGTCGGCGATGAAGTTAAAGCTCTGCAGAGAGCGTTCCTTGAGGACCTCGAGTGCCTCATAGGCCGTGGCCACCAGGATCACTTCGCGCTGGGACTTGTGATGTTTTTCCATCAACGCCTTCAGCGTCGGCTCCATGGCGCGAGGAATGGAGACCGCGCCCTTGCGCTTGCGCAGGTCGATTAGAAAGCGGGACGCCGTCTTCGTGAACTCGTTGGCCCGCATATTGCCAAGGCGCTTGAGGCCCGCCTCGGCGAGCTGCGACATGTCCTTGCCGTTGGGCCCGTAAGCCGCGCGCCTGACAATCGCCTGCCATTCCGCATGGTCCAGGCCGTTGACGACGATCGTCGCCTCCCGACGCTTGGCGCTGCGCGCGCGATACACCAAGCTTGCGACGTCGGTCATCAAGTCGGTGTCGCCACGGCGGGCGGCGCGTGGGCGAGCACCCGTGGATTGATCGTCATTCTGGGCGGCCAAGACCGGTCTCCAACACTTTCGGCGCAAGCCAGCTTGCACAAACTTCACGACCTGTGATCGCGACATGTGCGCGCAGCGTCGACTGCACAAGGGATTGAACGCACGAACGGGTGCAATGTAGCTCACCCTTTAGGCGGCAAGAACCGGAAATTTTCGGTTCCAGGGCGCCAGGCCTGGGGCTGACGACGTCGAACGTGGTCCGAGTGGCCCAAACCCGCGTCACGCGGCCCAATCCTGGGCCTCGCGCTCAGAATCGCGAGTGCAAGCTACCTTGCACTTTTTGAAGGTTAAGTGCTGTTAATCGTATGACGCCGTTCCGGCGTTCGCGATCTTCGAGCAAGGAATAACCTCATGACTCTCCGGAAGATTCTTCCGTCGGCCCGCACCGCGAAGGCCGTCGAAAAAGCCCTGGTCGGCGCGATCGCCGTGGCCGGCGTCACCGCCGCCGCCCACGCCGGCACCGACAACACCTTCAGCGCCACCGTGACTTCGCTGACCGGCTGGGCCAGCGGCTCGCTGGGCAAGCTGGCCGCCGTCGCCGGCATCGGCTCGGCCCTGGTCGGCATGGTGCTGAAGTTCGACTGGAAGATGATCGGCGGCGCCCTGGGCATCGGCCTGACGGCCGCCACCGGCCCGGCCATCGTCAGCGGCCTGGCCACCGCGCTGTTCTAGGTCAACCGGGGCGTCGGGCGCAGTCACACGAGGCTCGAGGCCCTCCACCATTCCTGGCCGGGTAGTGCGATCCGTACTCAAGCACCCGGTCAGGAGTGGTTCCGAAGTCAGCGAACCGGAACACAGGCCGATCCTCGGGGAAATGGATCGGCCCTCATGAACACCGGGATGCGAAGCGGGTCATGTCAAAAGAGAGCTATATTCCGCAATACCTGGATGAGCCCGAGCGGTTTTTGATCTTCACGCCGGACGAGCTCATCGCTGTGGTGGTCCCACTGGCGATCTGCACCGTCGTGCTGAACTTCGCCTACGGCCTTGTGGTCGCCGGGGTCATCTTCTGGTGCTTGCGGAAAGTGAAGCAGGGCGGCGGCCTCCAGCGCCTGCTCTGGATCGGTTACTGGCTGCTGCCGGCCGATGTCACCCAGCTTAAGGCGACGCCCCCTTCGCATCTCCGGGAGATGGCGGGGTGAGCAATGCACGCAGCCGAAGCAATTGAACGGGCTAAACGGCTCAACATCAGAACCACGGCCCTGGGCCTGGGTCTGGCGGTCAGCATCATGGCCAATCTGGCGACAGGGATCGTTGCGTTGGAGTCGCGCCAGGTCATCCTGGTCCCGACGCTTCCCAGCGACACCGCCATCCGGCCCGGTGGCACGCCGCCGCCCGAGTATCTCGAGGGTTTGAGCCGCGAGATCACCTGGACCTTCCTGAACCGCACCCCGGAGTCGGATCGCTATCTCGAGCGCGCGCTGGAGCGCATCGTCGAGCCGGCGACCTACCAGAAGCTCAAGGCCGGCCTGGTCGATGATCGCAAGGCGCGTCAGGAGACGCGCGGCAGTCAAGCCTGGTGGCCCGACGACTTCTACGTTGATCCCAAGAAGATGTACGTCGAGGTGCGCGGCAACCTCGCGGTCTCGAAGGGCAACGAGATCGTCCAGACGTCCCGCAAGATCTACGCGCTGCGCTTCGTCCAGCACGGAGCCACGCTGAGGCTGGCCTCCATCACCGAGATCACCCCCGAGCAGTCGGAGGGCGAGAAGGTCAAGATCACCACCCCAGAGGGCTCCCAATGAAGCTGATCAGCGCAGTGGCGGGCGCCGTCTTGGCGTTCGCGGCGGCGCCGGCCGCCCTGGCCGGCCAGGTCATGGCCAAGGACGGCCGGTTTGAGGCCGACGTCTCCGCCAGACAAATGTCTCGCATCGCCGTCCTCGGCGACAAGATCGAGTCCGTCCGCAAGATCGACGATCCTGAGGGGCCGCAGATCCTGGTGGAGACTGACGCCAAGACTGGAGACGCCTTTATCGGCTTCGATGGCGACGTCAGCGGCCGCGCCTTCTCGGTCTTCCTGGTCACCGAGTCCGGCCGCACGCTGCAGGCGGTTCTCCATCCGGTGGCGGCCGAGGGTCAGACCATCATCGTCAAGCCAGACGGGTCGACCGCGCAGGCCCAGACACTGTCGTCGATGGGGCCTGGGGCGCCCGCGCCACCCCGGGCCGATCGTCGGGAGACCTACACCGAGACCCTGGCTGCTTTCACCCGCCTGATGTTCAACGGCGACGATGTGGACGGCGTCACGCGACGGGCTCTCAACGAGAAGTCACGACCTGCGGGCCCGTTCATGGTTCGCCAGGTGTGGTCCTACGACGTCCCAGGTCTCCATGGGCGCGTGATCTACATCACCAACGCCGGCAAGGAGACCGTTCCGGTGATGGTCGACGCCTTCCTGGTCGAAGGGGTCCTCGCGGCCTCGGCGTCGCACGAGACCTTACGCCCCGGCGAGCAGGGGCGGGTGTTCGTCGTCGAGGAGGGCCAGCCGTGAGCGAGCTGCCCGAAGCCAATGTCCCCGATGAGGTCGTTTACGACGCCAATGACAAGGCCAAGAGCCGGCAGCGCTCGATCTGGCTGATCTTCGGCGGGCTCGCGGCCGTGGTGGCCGTTGTCTATCTCTGGACCACCTTCAAGCCGAACGCCGAGGCGCCGATCTCGGCCCAGAGGGTGAACGCCACCGCCGACGTGCTCAAGACCGGCGACACCGCGCCCGAAGTGGTCAACGGCGATCTGGCCCGACAGGTCGAAAGCCTGAAGTCGGAAAACGCCCGGATCCAGACCGACGCCCTGACCTACAAGTCCCAGATGGAACAGGCCCAGCAGCAGCTGGCCGCCGACCGTGCCGATGCGCAAAACACCATCGCCGCCCTCGAGGACCGTAACCGCACACGCACTGCTCCGACCGCCGCACCCGCTGGCGGACTGGCCAGCGCGTTAGGGGGCGCCCAGGGGACCCCGACCCTTGGACCGTTCCCGGCTACCCCGCTCGCGCCGCGTGGGACCCCGTCGGGGTTAGGTGCGGGCGGGGGCTCCGCCGACGAAGCCGCGCCGCCGCCAAGGCCCCGACGCGCCTTCGCCACGGTGCGCGCGAGCGAGCCCGCGGCCCGACCGACGGGCGACGCGCGCCCCGATGGCGCGAACGCCGCGAGCGGCGACTTCGCCAACAAGCCCGGCGCGGCGGCCGGCGCCAAGGGCCAGACGCAGCAAGCCTCCTACTTCACGGGCAAGCTGGCCAGCTACGACACCGCCAACTATGTGCCTCCCAACGCCTATGCGACCGCCAAGGTCCTGGTCGGCGTCGATGGCGCGGCCGGGGTGGCCGCTCAGGCCGATCCCAAGCCGGTGCTCTTCCGCATCACCGGACCGGCTGTCTCGGTGGGTTCCAACGGTCGCTATCAATCCACCGATCTTCGCGGTTGCCTGGTCAATGGCGCGGCCTACGCCGAGCTTTCCAGCGAGAAGGTCTATGTGAAGCTGCAGCGGATCTCCTGCCCGCTCGGCAAGGACAAGTTTTCCGTCGCCACGGTCGAGGGCTACGCCACGCAGCATGGCAAGTCGGGCGTGCGCGGGCGCGTCGTTGAGCGTTCGGGCGGCCTGACAGCCCGGGCCGCGGTCGCCGGCACCCTGCAGGGCCTGGGTCAGTCCCTGAGCCAGAACTACCGGACCGCGCAGGGTGGCCTCAACGCCGTGACCGGCGCCGGCGGCCTTCTGGGCGGCGAGAAGCTTTCGGGTTCGGAGATCGCGCAAGGCTCGGCCGCCAGCGGCATCAGCAACGCCGCCTCGATGTTGGCCGACTACTACATCAAACGCGCCGAGCAGTATCAGCCGGTCATCGAGATGCCGACCGGGATCTCGATCGAGATCGTCTTCCTGTCGGGCTTCCAGGTGAAGGGCGACTGATGCTGACGATCGCTCTCACCATCCTCCTCGCGCCCTCGCAAATGCCGAGCCCCGCGCCCGTGCGTCCGCGCCCGTCCTGCGAGTGCTGCGCGCCCATTCACAAACCCCTCGTCCTCACGCCCGCGCCCCGCGCGCGTCTTGCACCGGAGTCCTTCCATGAAGTTCACGGCTAAAGTCATCGTCCCCTCCGCCCTGGCGCTTGGCCTGATGGCCGCCGCCGGCGGCGGCGCCCTGGCGCTCTCCAAGACCGCCAACAACAAGCTCGCCGATCGCCTTCAGCAGGAGTTTCCCGCCACCAAGATCAGCGGCGTGAATTGCGACTTCAAGGTCAAGGGTCTGTGCGAAGTCGTCGCCGGCAAGAACGTGTTCTACGCCACGGCCGACGGCCAGAAGGTGTTCATCGGCGAGGTCCTCGACCTCAAGAGCAAGACCAACATCACCGCCGCGCGGATCTCGGAACTGGCGTCGATGGCCAGCGCGGAAGCCAAGATCGCCGGCGGCCCTCAGCAAGCCGCCGCCGACCAGACGCCGCCGCCGGCGGCCGCCGCGCCGGCCAGCGTCATCAAGGTGGATCTGCCCAAGGACAACGCGGTGATCCACAACGCCGGCGCGCCGCTGAAGCTGACGGTGTTCGCCGACTACAGCTGCCACTTCTGCCAGCAGCTCTTCACCGACCTGAAGAGCCATCCCGAGATCGAAATCACCGAGTACCCGATCGCCATCCTCGGCCCGGAGAGTGAGACCAAGGCCAAGCGTGTCCTGTGCTCGAGCGACAAGACCGCCGCGGCGAACGCGCTCTACTACGGCGGAGAAATGCGCACTGCCGGCGAGTGCGAGGCCGGCGCGGCCAAGCTGGCTCAGAACCTGGCCTTCGCGCGACAACACGGGATCCAGGGCACCCCGATGCTGATCCGCAGCGACGGCGCGACCAACAGCGGCTGGATGCCTGGCGACAAGCTGGTCGCCTGGCTCAAGGGCGTGAAGGCCTAGAGCGATGGCCCGCGCCAGCTTCCCCCTTATCGCGCTCACGGCCTGCGGCGCCTTGCTGGCCGGCTGCGCCAGCAACACCAAGGGCTCGTGGGCTTGCAAGGTCGATGAGGGCCGCGCCTGCGCCAGCATCGACCAGATCGACCACGACGAGGGCGCGTCCAGCGGCAAGCGCAAGAAGGGCGCGGTCACCGTGGACGGCGCCGGGGTCGCCAAGTGGTGGGACCGCGCCGACGGCTACGCCCAACCGCCGATCAAGGGCCCGCGCCGGGAAGGCGACCAGGTGATGCGCCTGGTGGTCGCGCCCTGGGTCGACGCCATCGGCGACTACCACGGGCGAACCGAGATCTTCGCGGTGATGCGTAAGGGGGCGTGGTGGGTGGCGCCCGCGCCCGTACCGATCGAGCCGCCCCCCGCGTCCGCCGCCGCTCCGGCGGCCTCACCTGTGAGCGCCGACGACACCTCGTCCGCGCCCGCGCAAGGCGTTCAGTAGGACCATCGGCGATGAGCAGTCTCTTTGGTGACCTAGGGCCCATCCTCAGCCAGCGTCTGGCCAAGCTTGGACAGGCGCTCTTCGACGACGCCCCCGCCGAAGACCGACCGCAGTCGATGCTCGGCGGCGCGGAGTTCAGCGCCTGGCTAGCCCCGCGCTATTACGACCCGATTCATCGCCTCTACATCCAAGGCCGTCAGCGCCCGGGCAAGCCCGGTCCCGCCACCGAAACGGGACTAGGCTTCGTCATCGAGGTGGCGCCGATGCTGGGAGGCTCGGACAACCAACAGCGGATCCTCAACGAGCTCTTCAACGAAGCCATTCCTGACAACGCCCGCTGTCAGGTGATCCAGTATGCCTCCCCCAAGGTCGCGGGCCAGCTCGACCGCTGGGCGGACGAGCGTTCCCGAAGGGGTGGCGTGTTCGCGGAAATCGCCAAGCACCGCCGGGAGCGTTATCGCGGGGCCACCTGGCGCAGCATGTCGCAGCGCGGCGAGTTCCTCATCCGTCACATCCGGGTGTTTCTCTGCGTCGAGATCGACGGTCAGACCTCCGAGCCCTTCATGAAGAAGCTGGCCGAGGTGCGCGAGAAGTGCATCACGAGCTTTGCGTCGCTGGGCTGCATGGCGGTCGACATGGCGCCGGAAGACCTGATCGCGCTCCATCACGACATCCTCAATCCAACGACGTCGATCGAGCCCTCGCGCGGTCACTATGACCCGAATCTCGAGATCAACCGCCAGTGCGTGCGGTACGATACGCGGGTCGCCGTCCACCCCAACCGCCTCACGCTGCGCACACACGCGGTTCCCGATGAATACGGCTCGGCCGACTGGCGCAAGGAGTCGATCGCCCGGCCCGAGATGTTTGAATTTCGGGCGCTGGCGTGCCGCCAATTCCCCGACCACAGCAATCAGAACGCCATGGCCCAGACCATCGGCAGCCTGTTCAACGATCAGCTGCGGCTCGCCAGCCCGACCCTGGCCTGCTTCGCCTTCTCGACCAGCACCTACGAGAAGACCCGCGCCGAGACCGAGATGAAGAGCCTGCGCACGGCGCAGTACCAGGACAAGGGCATGACCCGGCTCTTCCCGGGAATGCGCAAGAGCGCGGACGATTGGACGATGGTGGCCGAAGACGTGGCCGACGGCGCGCGCCTGGCCCAGTGCGGCTTCTTCGTGGTGGCCATGGCCAAGTACGGCGAGGGCGATCAGGTCGAAAGCTTGCTGCGCGCCATCTATCGCAATGCGCGGTTCAGCCTCGAGCGCCACGACTTTAAGCAGCTGCCGACCCTGATGGCCTGCCTGCCGCTCGGTTTCGGCGGCGGGATGGACGAAGACTTCAAGGCCATGAAGCGTCTTCGGCGGATGCCGACCACGGCTGTGGCCAAGTTGGCGCCGCTGCAGGGCGAATACTGCAACACGGTCCTTCCGCACCTGCTGCTCGCCGGTCGCCGCGGTCAGGTGACGTTTTGGTCGCCGTTCGAGAACGAAGGCGACGGCAACCACAACGTCTGCGTGGTCGGCTCCTCCGGTTCGGGCAAATCGGTGTTCATGCAGGACACCGCCGTGGGCCTCCTGGGCGCGGGTTGCCACGTCTTCGTCATCGACAACGGGCGAAGCTTCAAGAACACCTGCACCATGCTGAGCGGCGCGTGGATCCGCTTCTCGCTCGACCGAGACATCTGCCTCAACCCGTTCTCGATCGCCGACCACGACCACAGCGACCAGGAGGACATTTCCGACACCAAGCGCTCGATCGCCAAGCTCGTGGAGCTCATGGCGCGAGGCGAACGCGGCGCCACCGATGAGGAAGGCGGCCTGATCGAAATGGCCGTCAACCAGGTGTTCGACGAACAGGGCAAGGAAGGCTCGATCGACGCCGTCGTCGAGATCCTCGCGGCGAGCGAGGATCGCCGGGGCAAGGATCTGGCGATGTCGCTGGTCACCTACACCAGCAAGGGCGTCTATGGCCGGTTCTTCAACGGCCCCGCCAACATCGAGATCGACAATCCGTTCACGGTCTTCGAGATGGAGGACCTGGACTCCAAGCCCGAGCTGCGCGGCGTCGTCATTCTGCTCGTCCTGGGCCTCCTGCGCAAAGCGATGAAGCGTGGGGGCCGCACCCAGCGCAAGGCGCTGATCATTGACGAAGCCTGGAGCCTCCTGGGCGACGGCGCGGCCGGCGAGTACATCGACGGCTTCGTTCGCCGCTGCCGCAAGGAAGGCGGGGCGATCATCACCGGCACCCAGTCGTTGAACGACTACTACAAGACCTCCGGCGCCCAGAGCTGCTTCGAGAACTCCGACTGGCTCGTGTGCCTGCGCCTCAAGCCCGAGATCATCGAACAGTTCAAGAAGAACGACCGGATCCAGGCCGATGAGGCGATGATTGAGACCCTGAAGACCCTGCGCATGGAGCCGGGTGTCTTCGCCGAGGCCTTGATCAAGGGTCCAAACAGCCGGTTTCTCGCCCGCCTGGCGCTCGACGCCTATTCGGCGACCCTCTACTCGACCAAGCCTGAAGTGCTCGGCGCGGTCGAGGCCTTGACCAACAGCGGCCTTTCCACGGCCGAGGCCATCCGCCGGGTCGCCTTCGGTGAGAACTCGCCGCTGCAGATTGATCAGCAGCTGAAGGCGGCCGTCGAGGAGATGATCGCTCGCGATCCAGACTTCGGCGATCTGATGAACGTGTACGCGCATCTGGGCGAGGGCGGCCGTCGCCGCGTGGTCGACCTGGCGCGCCGGCTGCGCACGCCGGTGGAAGGGGAGGCGGCCTGATGCTCGCCAGCCTCAAGGCCTTGCTCAGCGTCGCGCGCCCGTGGTCCTGGGCCCTGGCCGATCGGGTCAGCTTCGTGCTCGAGAGCCTGGCCGTCGCGGTGTTCCTGTTCCTGCTGCTCACCTGGTCGATCCTCGGCTTCGACTGGCAGACGACGACGCACGAGTGGGGCTCGTTCTGGTCTCACTACGCCAAGGCCAGCGTCGAGGCTCGCCGGCCGGTCGAAACGGTTCTGCTCGTGGCGCTCGCCGTCCTCTGGGGCGGCGCCTGTCTCATCCGATTCCGCAAAGCGCGTCTCGCCTGGCTGGCTTGGCCTCGCCGCGCAGCTCGCCCAGACCGTCAGGAGGTCGCATGACCGACGCCCCATCGCCTAAGCTGGCTCAGCCGAAGCCGAAACGCCCCCTTGGCCTGACGGAAGCGCTCGCGGTGGCGCTCGCGGTCAACATGATCGCCACGGGCTGCCTGACCTATCGGGTCTATAAGGGCGACCGGCCCAAGATCGTGACGGTCGGCGTTGGCCAGCTGACCCGGGAATATGTGTCGCGTTTGGCGACCAGCCCCAACATGTCTCCCAGCGAAGTCGAGACCCGCACCAAGCTGTTCATGGCGATCGCTCAGGACGCGGTGAAGAACGCCTCGAGCGACAAGGGCGTGATCATCATGCCGCGCGAATGTGTTCTCGCGGGCGAATATGCCGACGCCACCGAAATCGTCGGCAAGGCTGTGTCGGCGCGGCTTGAGAAGGATCTTCCGCTGAAGCCCGCCGCCGCCCCGCCCCCCGCGGGCGCCGCCGCTCCAGCCCTGCCGCTGGTGGCGCCATGATGTCGGCCGCCGAGATGCCCGTTGCGGAGCGCGCCCCGTCGGGCCGGGAGCCCAGCGCCTTCCGGCTGGCCGTGCTCGCGCTCATTTTGGGGGGGCTGATCGCCTACCAGGGCTATGGCGAGGTCCTTCGGCGATACCGTTTCGCGATCAATCAGACCGAGAGCCTGCCCAACTGGGCCTTCATCGCCGACCAGGCCAATCGCACCCCCCATCGCGGCCAGATGGTCGCCTTCGTACCGCCTAAGACGCCCTTCTACCCGGACGGTATGGTTTTCGGGAAGATCGTGGCCGGAGTGCCAGGCGATCGCATCGAGCTGCGGGGGCGCGAGGTGTTCGTCGCCGGCAAGTCGGTCGGCGTGGCCAAGCCGCGCTCGCGCACCGGCCTCGCCGTCGAGCCGATCGCGCCAGGTGTCATTCCGCCCGACCACTACTTCGTCATGACCCCGCATCCGGACAGCCTGGATAGCCGGTACGCCATGATCGGCCTAATCCCTCACGCCCGCATCCTGGGCGTCGCCAAGCCGGTGATGTGATGCGCAAGCTCCTCATGATCGTAGGCGCGTCGCTGGCGGTCATCGCCAGCCCGGCCGTCGGCGGCGACCTCGGCCACTATGGCGCGACGTTCCCGATCGTCGAGAAGGACCTGTTCTCGGTCCTACGCGCCAAGCTGATGGCCGCCCAGAAGTCGGGGAAGATGGAGGCGCTGAACAAGGCCTTCGCCGCGCGGGTCAAGCAGAGGCTGGAGCGCCCCACGCCGGTCGAAGGCCTGACGCGGGCCGTCCAACGTCGCAGCTGGCTCTACGACCCGACGTTCGTCGTGCCCAAGGACTTCAGCGATACGCGCGGACGCGTGTTCGCGCGGGCGGGCGACCGGATCAACCCGCTGGAACGCCTGCCCAACTACAACCGGGTTTTGGTGTTCATCGACGGCGACGATCGCCAGCAGTTCGCCTACGCGGTCAAACGCTCCAAGGCCCGCCCGCAGGACAAGGTCTATATCGTTCTGACCAAGGGCGCGCCCTTGGAGATCATGCGCAAGGACAAGGTCGAGGTGTTCTTCGACCAGAGCGGCTATCTCACCCAGAAGTTCGGCTTCAGCCATCTGCCGGCGGTTGTCGAGAAGGACGGCCTGGCGCTGCGCGTCACGGAGGTCGCCCTATGACGCGGCGTTGGCGCGCCCTCGTTCTGGCGGTTCTGGCGTTCCTCGGCGCGGTTACGCCGCACGTCGCCGCCAGCCAGACCCTGAGCGCGGGCAGCGTGTCTTGCAAGGGCCGGTTCGTGAACCCGATCACGGACGTCTGCTGGTCCTGCCTTTTGCCGATCAGCCTGGGCTCTATCCCATTGATCCGCGGCGCGAAGATGGACTCCCCCAATCCGCCGTCGCCGATTTGCGTCTGCCCCGCGCCGCCGCCGCTGTTCGTACAGATCGGTCTCACGGTCGGTTTCTGGGAGCCGGTCAGACTGGCCGACTCCACGCGTAAGGCCTGGTGCTTTCCGAGTCTGGGCGGCATCCAGCTGCCGATCCCGTTCGGGATCTCGAGCGGCACCAGCCATCGCAGCACACCGGGCGAAGGTCGAAGCACGGCCAACTATCACGTCCACTGGTACATCTATCCGGTCATGTACTGGTTGGAGCTACTGACCGACTTCCTTTGTCTGGAAGGGGCCAGTTTCGATATCGGCTATGTGACCGAGCTCGATCCGCTTTGGCGCGATGATGAGCTGGCGGCGATCATCCAGCCGGAATCCATCGTCTTCGCCAACCCGATCGCCCTGGCGGCCTGCACCGCCGACTGCGTCGCCGCGTCGACCGCGATCCCGATCCAGCCCCTGTTCTGGTGCGCGGGGTGCCGGGGGTCGATGTACCCAATGACGGGCAACACCATGGGCACGACCGGCGAGGTCGATGGCAGTTTGCTGGCGGTCGAGAAGTTCACCTTCAAGATGCACCGCCAAGGGCTGGCCTGGGGCACCCGAGGTCTCGGCGCGGTGTGCGGCAAGATCCCGATGCCGATCGCCGACAAGTGGCAGTACCGCTACCAGCTGACCAATCCGGTTCCCAATGTCGTCGGCCCGTTCACCTGTCCGATGAACGGCGCAACCCACGTCACCTACGAGCTTGGCAAGACCGTCCCCGTCATCGGCGAGGACCACGGCTATCTCGTCTGGCGCAAACGCAACTGCTGCGCAGGTCCATAGACATGAGCACGATCGCCTATCTCCAAACCCCGGAGTGCTGGATCCTCCTGACCTGCATCATCGGCGCGGCCGCCGCGTTGATCTGGGTCGGCGCGCGCTGGGGCGCGTTTCCCTGCTCGACGCTCGGCGTGATCATGATCGCGGGCGTCGTCATCTTTTCAGGTCCCGCCCTGGCCCAGTCCGCCCAGGAGCTGGTCGACCAGGCGACCAAGCGCGCGCAGGCCGCTCGCGCGGGCCTGGCCGAGTGGGTCGCGACCACGCCGCAGGGCACAGATCGCTACGTCACCGAATCCCGGGCCCTGGTCGATGGCAACGCGACCGTTCTCAAGCGGGGCCTGGGGATGCTCGACGCCAACGAGTTCCCGGGCGCCGAGAAGATGGGCGAGTTGCAGGATCCGCCGCGTGACGGGGCCATCTATGTGGCCGTGTCTTTCTCCATGCCGCCGAACGATCTGCGCCGCCTGGCGCGCGACGCCAACCGCGCCGGGGCGACCCTTGTCGTGCGCGGCCTGGTCAACGGTAGCTTCAAGGAGACCCTGACGGCCGCCAAGAAGGTGTTCGACGAGACCAGCCCGAGCGGCCTGGCGATCGACCCTGGCGTTTTCCGAACCTACCAGATCACGCAGGTCCCGATGTTCATCGCGGCGACCAAGCCGGTGGAGCCCTGCGGTAGCGGGCTCGACTGCGTCTCGCCCCGTCCGCCGTCCGACCAGGTCAGCGGCAACATGTCCCTCGAGGCGGCGCTGGACCTCCTGAGCAAGCGCGGCGATCAGGCCCAGCAGATCTCGTCGCGCGCCCTCCAGAAGCTGAGAGGCTAAGATGAGGCGGTCAGTCGTTCTTCTCGTTGGTCTGGTCGCCTGCGCCGCCATCGGCGGCACGGCGGCTTTGGCCGTTGGGCAGTCCCAGTCGACGGCCGCCAGCGGCTTCGCGACAGGCCAATCCTCCACCCTCACGGTTCCATCCTCGGCTGGCGCGACAAACGTGCCGGGGTATGCGGGCGATGCGAGCAACCTGCAGTCCTACGCGACCAATCCGACCGGCCTTCAGAACGCCGGCGCGGCGGCCGCGGCCTCGAACGATCCGCTCGTGGGGCTGACGAACAAGAGCCTCGATAATCGCAACGCCAGCGCCATCGACCTGAACGCCGACTGGCTCAAATCGTCCCTGTCCACCTCGATCGACCCCTATTCGATGGTCAAGGACAGCCAGGGAACGCAGAACCAGCAGTGCGAGACCAAGACCAAGACCGCCACCACGTCCGAGAAGTCGATCTATAGCTGCGAGACGGGCCGGGACCTGACGCAGACGACGTCGACCTGCAAGTCGACCCTGATCGTCGATACGACGACGACCAATACCTACGAGTGCAAGACGACCTGGAACGCGTCCACCCAGAGCTGGGACGTGTCGAGCCAATGCACGGCGCTCGCCTCCGCCAACTGCCAGAAGGGGGGAACCAACTGCACAACCCCCTCGACGCCGACGTACACGACCCAATCGTGCTCGGCCGGGACGTCCTATTCGACCAGCTATCAGAGCTGCCAGATCACGACGACGACCAGCACGTCGAGCTATTCGGGGACCTGCTACAACACGCTGAACACCTCGACCGGCCAGTGGAGCAACGGCTGCTCCTCGCTCGGTTCGAACTGCTCCACGGGATCCACGCAATGTTCGGCGATGAACGCGCCGACCTTCCAGGACTTCTCCTGTGAGGTCCGACCGGCCTCGACCACCAGCCGGACCTATCAATGCGGCGCGTATCTCCAGCGCCTGCCGCCGCCCTACGGCAGCTTCTGGATCACCGATCTCGACTGTCCAATCGACCCAGGTTGCTACGTGTCGCAGCAACGGGATGTCGGTCCGGATATGCAGATCTGGACATACACCTGCGTTTCAGGCGAGCCGGCGATCAATACCTGCGCCAGCTATTCGGGGTGTCAGGAGGTCTCGAGCACCTGCGGTGATGCTCAGTGCCGGCTGCAGCTGAAGACCTATCGCTGTCAAACCGGCTCGGGTTCGTGCTCCCAGTACGCGACCAATTACACCTGCTCCACCACATCGACCTCGACGTCGAACGGCTGCTCGAGCCTCGAGGGGAGCGGGTGCAGCGTCTCGTCGTCGTCCACATCCGGCAACACGACGACGCGCACCTACGCCTGCACCAGCGCCAGCAGCGTCAACACCTGCTCGGGGCTGACCGGGTGCAATCAGACGGGAAGCTCCTGCGCCGGCTATGCGCCAGGCGGCGGCTGCTCGCTCTACAACTACACCTATCAGTGCCCCAAGCCCGACCCGTCGGGCGGCTGCGCGGTCAAGACCACGACCTACACCTGCACGGGCACGGTGCCGGCGGCGGGCAATCCGACCTCCAGCACCACCACGCAGACCGGCTCTCATTGGGAGGCGGGCGCCTGCGCGGCCGCGAGCGACAACGCCTGCACCTCCTCGGGCACGACCTGCACGGGGGCGGGCGGGACGCGCACCGTCAACGGCGTGACCGCCACGGCCGATTGCTGGGAGAAGACGACGTCGTATCTCTGCACCACGGGCGGCGCCACGGCCAACAGCTGTCAGGTGCCGGAGGGCTGCACTAAGCAGTCCGACACCTGCCTCGATGACGCCTGCAACGTGGTCGACCACGTCTATTCGTGCGTGAAGCTGCAGTCCTCAACCACGACCGAGACCGTCTGCAACAACCAGATGTGCCTCGGCGACAGCTGCTTCACCCTGTCCCAGGACAAGAACAACGAGCTGCCGCAGACCTTCGCCCAGCTGGCCGTGATGAACCAGGCCGGGAAGAACTACGCGGCCGATCTCAGTGTCTTCAAGGGTCAGCCGCTCCGGTGCCGCAAGGCCATCTTCGGCTTCCGCAACTGCTGCAAGGACAGCGGCTGGGGCATCAGCTTGGGTCTGGCTCAATGCGACGATCAGGAAAAGACCCTGATGCAGAAGCAGGACGCCAAGGCCACCCACTACGTCGGCACCTATTGCTCCAATAAGTCGCTGTTCGGCGTGTGTCTCGAAAAGGCGATGAGCTACTGCGGGTTCGAAGGCTCGCTCGGCCGGATTGTCCAGGAGGCGGGGCGCACGCAGCTTGGCAAGAGCTGGGGCTCGGCCAAGACGCCCGACTGCAGCGGCTTCACCGTGGACGAGTTCCAGCAGCTGGATCTCTCCAACGTCGATTTCTCCGACTTCTACGCTGACAAGATGAAGAGCCTGACCGGTCCGGACACCAACAGCACGGTCAACCGGATCCAGAACTCGATCAACAACCTCTACGGCAACCAGGCCAACCCCAATGGAGGGCTGTGATGAGCGACCCGGATCACGTCGGCCAAGCCGCGCGCGACTGGCGCCTTGGAGGCCTTTGGACCGCTGGCCTTGCGGGGGCCTACCTGGTGTTCCTAGGGCTCGCCCGCGTTTTGGTGGCCGAGCGGCTCCATGGGCCGTACTTCAGCCCGTACTTCGCGCTGGTGCTGGTCACCACGTTGCTGGCCGCCCTGGTGTTTTGGCCGGTTCTCGCGCGCGCCGCCGCCTCTTCGGAGCAACGGCAGATTGTCGAGCAAGTCCTGATGTACGGCGTCGGCGGCGCGCTGGGCGTGTTCCTGCTCCTTCTCTTCAGCCGGAGCATCGACGGGCCGATGTTCAGCCACGTCGCCAACTTCGTCGGCCGCGATCTGGTGCGCGCCGCCCAGATCCATTCGTGAGGGCAGGGGAGATGATGGACCTCAAGCTTTCCATTTTCCAAACCGACCGGGTCCGCCAAGCGGTTTCCGTCCAGGCGCGTGGCTGGCTGAGCGCATTCAAGCCGGTCGCCGCCCTGGGCGCGTGCGTCGCCGTCATCTACGGGCTCGTGGCTTGCGTCGGCGACGAGCGTCCAGTCGCCACCGTCGCCGCGGAGATCTACGCCAGCGCCGCATGGTTCGGCGGGACCTGGGCGATCATTCTACTGGTGTTTCTGGCGCGGGGCGTCGTGCTGGGAACGGCGCCCGACCCCGTGTCCGGGGCCCGAAACGCTCGCACCATCACGCTCGCCGGCGTGGCGATCGTCACCATTCTCGTGCTCGGCATGGCGACCGTGGCCTCGGCCGACACTGTGGACGGTCAGAAGCCCGCAAGCGCGGCCAGCGACGCCTACTGTGGGCGAAGCCTCGGCGCCTGGTTCTACTGCACGCGCCCCGAGCCCCCGCCGGAACCCGAGAAGGCGCAGGCCGCTCCGGCCCAGAGCGACGAAGATCGTCAGATCGCCGAGTTCGAGCGCTTTAAGGTCGAGCTGGACCGCGCGCAAAAGCTGGCCGTCTGGGTCCCTACGCCCGAGAACATCGAGCGCTTCTATAAGCTCCAGCGGGCGGCCCTCAACCAAAGCAGCCTGTTCAGCGACGAATATCGGCGGCTGATCTGGGTTCGCCCGGATCTCGACTATACGCTCAAGCGTCCGGTCTCCGAGCTGGGCAAGCGGCAATGGGCCGATCAGCGGTCCAACGATCGCGAGATGTTCCTGCGGCAGATCGCCGGCGACGTCGGTCTGTTCTACGTTTATCGCGCGACCTGCGGGGCCTGTAAGGTGTTCAGCCCCGTCATGCGCGACTTCGCGCAGCGCTACACCCTGACCGTCAAGGGCATCTCCACCGACGGGTCGGACAACCCCTACATCGGCGACAAGATGGTTGATCGGGGCCAGCTCCACGCCTGGGGATTCGACAATCCCACGACGCCATCGGTCCTGCTCTATCAGAACAGCAGCGTGGACCCGCGAACCGGCGAGGTCCGACCGCAGTACGTGCGGCTGTCCGACAATCGCACGGTCAAGGTCAACCCCTGCCTGAAGCCCCAAGGCTGCCTGTCCTATCTCGGCGCTGGGGTCATGGCTCAGGACGACATCGTCGAGCGCATCTACGTCCTCCTGGCGACCGAGCCAGGCCAAGACTACTAATCCGGAGGGATCGCCATGTTCCGCAAGTTCATCGCCCTCGTTGTGTCCTTGAGCATCGGCCTTGGGGCGGTCGGGTCGGCCACGGCCGACGTCAGCAACAACATGAACGCCTATTGGTCCAGCGGCCTGACCTCGGCCAATGTGACGGGCCCGCGGGTCTATCAGACCCAGGCGGGGGGCTACTATACCCTGGGCAACCTCTCCTACCGCACGCCGCAAGAAACCACTCAGGTCGCCACCCTTACGCTGCCGTCGATCTCGGGCGGCTGCGGTGGCATCGACATGTACGCCGGCGCCTTCAGCTTCATCGGCGCCGACCAGCTGATCGCCGCGATCAAGGGGATCGCCAGCAACGCCGCGCCTTACGCCTTCATGTTGGCTCTGCAGCTGATTTCGTCGCCGATCGCCGACCAGCTGAAGACCTTCCAGGACTGGGCCAACAAGATGAACCAGTTCAACATCGGCTCGTGCGAGGCCGCCCAGAAGGCAGTCGACTGGACCGCGCACCAGGCGATGGGCGACGCCTTCTGCCAGCGCCTCGGCCGAACCAAAGGCACCTTCAGCGACGCGGCGGCCGCGCGCGGCGGCTGCGGCGCCAAGACGAACGCCACCCTGGCCAATACCTCGACAGACGAAGCCAAGTTCCAGCCGGTCAATCGGAACCTGGCGTGGGAGGCGATCAAGAACAACGGCCTCATCGGCTCCGACCTCGAGCTCGGCCAGGTCATGATGACCATGACGGGCACCTACATCATCACCTGCCCCAACGACGCCACCGGCGTTCAGGGGTGCAAGCAGTCGGTCATCCCCCCGCAAGGCGACAAGGACGCGGTGATGAGCATCTTGCTCGATGGCGGCCAGATGAAGGTGATGAAGTGCGACGACACCCGTTGCCTCAACCCCACCAACGATGGACTGACGGTCAATATTCCGACCACCCTCTGCACCAGCTACAGCGCGTCCTGCAGCCTGAAGAACAAGGTCGCCTACGCCCTCACGAACATCGTCACGAAGATCCGCACGCGTCAGGCGCTATCGACCGAGGAGACGTCGTTCTTAGGCATGACGTCGTTGCCGATTTACCGGATGGCCAGCGTGTACGCGTCCCAGCCTGGGGTGTCGGCCGACATGGCGATGGCCGAATATAGCGAGGTGATCGCCCTGGATCTCGCCTACGGCTGGTTGACCAAGAACGTGCAGGCCGTCCAGGAGGGCGCTCGCGGCATGGAGGGGATCGACCCCCTGCAGCTGAAGACCTGGTGGGATAACACCAACCGGCTGATGCAGAGCATCTCCGACAAGAAGCAACTCAGCGCGACCAAGGTGAACACGATCATCTCGATCGTCCGCAACACTCAGATCGCCGACGAAACCATCAAGAACGCTCAGCGGAGCCAGATCGCCGAAAGCCTGCGCTTCACGGCCGGTCTCAACCGCTAATCGGAGGCTGACGCCATGTTCGGCCAGTACGAAGTCATCACCTACGGCGGCGGCGCCAACTATCGCGACATCTTCAACGGGGTGGCGCTGATGTGCGGCACCGACGCGATGAGCTCGTTGATCCGCCTGGCCATGCTTCTAGGCCTCGTCTTGGTTCTGTTCAGAGGCATCGTCGACCTGAACGCGGGGCGGGGGCTCAAGTGGTTCATCATGTGCGCCGTGATCCACGGCGTCGTGTTCGTGCCGAAGGTTACCGTCCACATCACCGACAAGTTCAATCCCGCCCTGGCCGGCGCCGACGTCGCCAATGTGCCGCTGGGCGTGGCCTTCGCCGAGAGCATCGCCTCGCAGGTCGGGGCTCGCGCCATCCAGATGACCGAGACGGCCTTCGGAGATCCGAACGACGTAATGTATTCGAAGACCGGGATGATCTACGGCGCCAACTTCATGGCCAAGGTCAGCCAGGCCACGTTCTCCGACGAGCTCTACAAGCAGAACTTCAACGCGTTCGTGAATGACTGCGTGGTCTATGAGCTGCAGGACAACCAGTACACGGTCGATGACCTCGCCAAGGCCACGAACCTGATGGAGTATCTGACCGTGACCAAGCCGAGCAATCCGGCGCGGTCGATGGTCTGGATCAACGCGCCGCCTACGGCTTCCGAAATCGTCACCTGTCCCACGGCCGGAACGAGGCTCTCCGCGAGCCTCGGAACACAGGGCCAGAACGCCGCGCTGCTTCTCTCACGTCGTCTCGAGCCCGACCGCACCGACACCGACGCCGCGCGGATCTCGCGCGCCCAGACCCAGGGCGGCACCCTGGCGACGTTGATGGGCTTTGCCTCGACCGATGGTCAGAAGATGATCGAGCAGGCGGCCGTCGCCAATCAGCTGCGCGCGGCGATCGCCGGCGGCGACGCCTCGCCAGGCGCGGCACTGGCCGCCGCACAGGCTGAAGTTCAAACGCACAATACGCAGACCCTTCTTGGCCCGGTGGGCGCGAAGGCGATCATCCTCCTCAAGATCGTGGTCGACTGCTTGTTTATCGGCATGTTCGGAATCCTGTTTCCAGTGTTCCTGCTGCCGCAGATCGGCGTGAAGGTGCTGCAGTCCTATTTCACGGGGTTCTTCTACCTTCAGCTCTGGGGCCCGATGTACGTCATCATCCATAAGATCGTGATGACTGCGTCGATCGCGCAGACGGCGGCCGCGGCCAAGATCCCTGGCGCGGGGGCAGGGATCACTCTGCAGACCGTGTCCGGTGTCGGTGACATTAACACCCTGATCCAGGGCGTTGCGTCCGGCATGATCTTGATGGTGCCCGTAATCGCCGCGGGCCTGACCAAGGGCGCGATGGCGATCGGACAACAGGGGGAGGCGCTGTTGCAGCCCTTCCGCGCGGGCGCCGAGGCCGCTGCCGCCAACCAGACAGCTGGCAACTACTCGTTCGGCAACACGTCGATGAACACTCACTCGTTCAACAATGTGCAGGGCAACAAAGTCGACACGAGCCGTACATGGGACGTTGGCCGCACCTCCTGGGTTACAGATGCGGGTGACACAGTAAGCGTGAGCGCCAACGGCTCGCGATCTGTCAGAGCAGCCGCTGCTGACACGGCGATCAGCGCTGAGGGTCTACAAAGTTGGAGCGCCAGCAAGCGGGAGGCCGCCACCGTGTCTTCCGAACGCGCTGCAGCTTTTGACAAGGTGGCCACCGATACGAAGGCGATGACCCAGCAGCAGATTAGGGACTACGCTCGTTCTACGACTGTCGGCACCGATAGCCGCTCCACGCTCGAAAACGCCAGCCGCGATAGTCAAACCTACGCTGCGGCGTGGGTGTCGCAGCTCACGCAGAATGTTGCTTCTAAGTACGGGATTAGTCGGGACGCGGCAGCAGAGATCGTGTCCAAAGCGGCTGTCACCGACTCTGACCGGATCGGCATACAGTCTGGCGTCAAGATCGGTGGACGTGGAACGCCTTCAATAGGCGGAAGCATGTCCAACGAGCGCAGCACCCAAACGTCTGATTCTAGCAGTAAGAACTACAGGACGAACCAGTCGCGCGCGGCGGACTATGTAAGGTCGCAGCTCGAGAGTGCCGATGGGCGACGCGCGATCGAAAAGATTGAGACGCAGAGCCTCAACACGGCTTGGGGTCGCACCGCGTCCGATGCCCGGACGTCACGCTATGTGGACGCCCAAACCTGGTCCTCGACCGCTCAGTTCGCCGAGTCTCGCAAGTTGGCCGCCACTGAGAGCGAGCGTCGGTCGCAGGAAGCTGAACGTGCGGAGACAATTTCGCAGACCGTTCGCGGCAGTCGGAGCGCTGAGTTCTTCCGTTTCGCCATGGGCGACGGCACTGCGCCTGGCTACCTCCGCATGGACGAGAACGGCTTCAGCCGCTCAGACGGCGAAATCGCGTCAATCCTCCAAGGCCGGAATGCGGTCGACCAACAAAGGCTGTCTGACGCTGTCGACGTTTTCATGCAGCGCTATCCGCCGCCTGCGGCGCCGCCTCTCATGGGCCAAGTCAGCAATGATGTTCGAGAGCCTTCGATCTTGGGAGTTGGCCCAGACATCGAGGGATCGTTTAATCGCAGCGCCGGCGAGGTGCGCGGCGCAGGATCTCGTGGCACCGTCCAGGCACAGGCCGACGCTCGCATCGGAAGGGCGCAGGCCTCGGTTCGCGCGCCAGAGGTCGACAGGACGGTTGCGTCTCCAACCAGCGGCTCCGAACCGCTGACCGGCCAAATCGACAAAGCGTTTGAACGAGGGGATAACCTCAAGAAGCCCGAACCGCTGACCTTCAAACCGAAGCCAAAGGAATAGGCTGCTTCAGAAGAGGAGCGTCGCGGCAAATGTCGCGACGATGATCAGCAGGGCTACGATCGCCATTACGGACGGCGCGCTTTGATCTTCGTCTGCGAAGTCAATGTAGCCCCGGTCGGCCGGCGCGCCCGTCGCGACGTCGCCACGGTCCAGAGCGTCGATCGGAATTTCGCCAGGCAACAACATTTGCGGCCCTCACGCCAAAGCTGAGGGCCGCACAATACACCGAAACTTTTGTTCTGGAAATGTCCCGCTTTTCGCGGACTATCGCTGCGCTGCGGCCGCCACTTGAGGCGGCGTGGCGGCGGCGCCGGCGATTTGGCTTACGATGTAGTTCGCCGCCTGGATCACACTCTCGTTGGCGACCGAATCCAGCTCGGCCGACTGCGTGCTTGTCGCCGCTCCGAAGAGCGCCCCGGAACCACCCCAGCCAAGCCCGCCGCCCCCCCAGGATGATCGCTGGCTGCTGACGTCAAAGGTTTGGCTGGCCGTCACCTCCGAGGCCTTTACATTCACCAGGCGCACGTCGATCGCGAGACTGGCGGTCTTCGAGCTGCGAGTAACGGCGCCCAGGACTGGGACCATGCCGCCACCGAAAGACTGCGTCTTGCCGCCGACATTGAGGGACGTGATAGCGCCGGTCACGAGGTAATCGGCCGACGCGGTCTTGAGCTCGACGCCGGCGGCTTCGGCTTCCTTTTTCAGGTCCTCGAGATCCTCGCGCGCCATGACCTTGAAACAGCCTGTCGCCTTCAGAGCGCTCGTCAGCGCGTTTGAAAGCCCATCACCCAGGGCCGGGAATGACTGCATGCCCTGCGCGGCCTGGGCCATCGCCAGCAGCGCCGCCATGTTCCCGGACGCGCCTTGCGGCTGCGCCGAACTGCAGGCCGTGGCCTTGCATTTGAAAGGGGTCACGGTGAGCGCGGCCACTGGGCTCGAGCAGTGCGCAAGGAGCGACCCCAGATCGCGCGCGGCGACCCTTGTTTCGGCCGAGGCGGCCGAGGCGGTCAAGGAGAGGGCGAGGACTACCGAGGCGGTGTGGGTGATCCGCATGGCGACTTCCTTCAGGTGTGATCGGCTAGACCGCGCCGACGGCGGATTTCTGCGCGGGCCTGGATCAGGCGGCGGAGCTCGAAATGCTTCTCGAGGGTGGCGGGGAGGGCGATGAGGAGCAGCCCGGCCATCTGGCAGGCCGCTGTCGTCTGTTGACCCATCCAAAAGAGGATCGCCAGACAGCTGAGAAACGCCACCGCGACGGCGCCGGCGATCGTCCCCAGCCTTCGGATCCGGATTGTGCGAGACACGTAGGGTTCGGAGAACCTCGCCAGCAGTTCGGACTCGAGGTTGGCCGCCGCGGTGAGCGGCAGGATCAGCGGAACGGCGGGTTCTGGGTCTTCGGGCTGCATGGCTAGGCCTTCAGGGCCATGTCGTCCGCGAGCTCCCACTGTTCGGGGAGGTTGATGACCAGCCTCGAGGGCGACAGTTTAAAGCGCGCCATGGGCAGTTCCGCGCGCACCTTGGCCGGCAACTCCTGGATCGAGACTTCGTAGAGCCGTCCCTTCTTCTTAAGGTTCCAGTGCGCCTCGGCGTCCGAGCCAATCAAGGCGAGGAGAGGGGGCTTGGACCGAACGTCGACCTCGATCGCGACCGGCTTGGCGGGATCCAGCTGCGCGTCGCGGATGATCGCCTCTGGAACAACGACCGTCAGCTTGCGCTCGTCGCCAACCACCTTGATCGTGCTCTCCTGGAGCGGTCGCACCTTCACAAAGGGCATGGGGGAACTCCTCTAGTGTGGGGCCGCGCCGACATGGTCTAGGCCGGTCAGGGCCGTGACGATCGCGGGGGCGGCATAGTCGAAGGCGATGTGGCCGAGGGTGACGACCGCTAGCGCGGCCATCATGGCGGCGGGGCGTTTCTTCCACACCGTGATGAAGACCAGCGTGGCGACGATGTGCAGAAGGATCGCCGGCGACCGGCTGAGCAGATAGACCGCAGGGGTCACGAACGGGCGGTGATGGGCCAAAGCGTCCGCCATGCCCGTGTAGGCGTAGGCGACGGTTTCGACCAGCTCGATGAGCACCAGAAAGACCAGCCAGGCCCGAACGGGTCGACGCGCGGCCAGCCCATAGCTCCAGCGGGCGAGCTCTTCGAAGACGACGAAGCCGGAGGCGGCGTACCAACGGCCCGCGGACGTGCCCACATAGTCCGCTCCGAAGAACGCGACCGGCAGAAAGGCGACGAGGTAGCCGAGCACCGTCGCCCTCACGACCGCCAGCACCCACACCGCCACGGCCGTCAACGGCCACAGACGGCCGCCACGGTCGGGCGCCGGGAGTCCGAACAACACGCGTTGCGCGATGTTGAGTAGCGGCCGCTTGGTGCGATTGCTCAGCGAGTCGACGGCGCTCATCGCTTCACCCGGTGAAAGTCGGGTCGAAGGATAGCGACCGCTATTCACAGTGCAAGGTACATTGCACTCCGCGACGGCGCGGATTTCTCGCTACGCCGCGTGTCGGGTCGGTCGTCGCCCCTCGACAAGAGCGCCCACGAGCACGGTCGTTTGGATGATGTAGAGCCAAACGACCGAGGTGACCCTGGAGTTTACAATGGGCCACGCCGACACCACGGCCACCACGTCCAACATGACGATCATCGCGATGAGCGCGGTCGCGACCATCGGCCAATATCGGTTGCTGTAGAGCGCGACGGGCAAGCAGACGATGAAGAAGGCGGTGTCGATCATCGCCACGATCTGAGCGGCCTGAATGGCGCGGGCGTACTCTATGATCACGACCGACTTGGCGTAGAGCACGAGCGTGTTGCCGATGACGAAGAGCCGTTCCGGCGCCCGACCTCGGTAGAGACCAACGACAATCGTCACGATCGAGAGAACAATCGCGATCAGATCGGCCAAGCTGTAGGACGAGAACGCCTGGGCAAGGCGATCGAGGTCAGGAACTGGGCGCTCCATGTCAGCTGGCCGCGCGGCGCGGCCGGTCCAGCGGCAGGCGCTTGAACATATCCTCGATCCACCCCCAGGGCCGTTTGGGGGGTTCGATCATGATCCCGAGGATCAAGGCCAGAGAGCTCATCTCGAACGCCGCCGCCGAGAGATTCCAATAGGCGTAGGGCGACATTCGGCCCGCCAACAGGAATACGATTTCGGCGATGAGGGATAGGGCCTGAGCGATCCTAAGCCACATCGGCCAGTAGCGGTCGAAGATTAGGGCCACCGCCAGGCAAGCTGCCAGCGCCAGCACGTCGAAGCCAATCAGACCGAGATAGGTCGCTTGCGTATTCGGCGGGGCCCAGATGACGTGCGACAGGTAAGCGCAGGTGATAAAGACCGCGAAGAAGAGCCGTTCCGCGGCGCCGCCGCGCACGATCACAAGGGCCATCGCGACGAAGAATAGAGCCCAGGCAATCTGGCTCACCAGGATGAAGTCCGGCAGGGCAGACCAGGTCTCTACTAGCCAGCTGATCATTGCGCTTCAGGGTTCCGCGCCCGCGTGAGGACCGAACTGCTCACAGGATATCATGCCTTCAGAGCGTTCAGAATAAAGGCGCATAGGCCGAGGACCACCAAGCCGATAACCAAGCCCGCGGTCATGAACATGAGCCGCTCAATCACCGTGAGGGTGTTGGTGGGGCCTAGGGTCGGAAATCCTCGGACCCGACGGTCATCGCCAGGCCAAGGATCATGCGCAGGACCTCTTCGTCCGGCAGGAACATCGCCTGCTTGCGCGCTGCTTGCAGATAGTCGTGAACGAAGATCATCTTGGCCGGCGATCCGCAGACCATCTCCTGCAGCACGGCCTCGGTCATCTCCCAGGAGAAGGTCGCCAGCGGGGGTAGCTCGTGGACCTTGGTCCCAGCTCTGGTGATCCGCGTGTCGAAATTGGCCATGGCCTCCCCCCGTTTTGTCACGCTGATCAGAGCCTACCTCCGCGTGTGGCGACATCCCAAACGGATTGTTACTGAGACGAAAATTTTCGTTAGCAACCGCGTCACTATCCCCATTAGGGATACCAAATGGCGTATCGCTGAGCGCCGGTCCGTCCCAAAGGCCCTGGGCAAGCAATCGCCGATATATCCGGGCGGCCTCGAAGCGGTCCTTGGCCTGAAGTGTGTCCTTGGCCTTCTGTAGATGCTGGTTGACGGTGTGGAATGAGATCCCCAGTGCGCGGGAGATCTCTTTCGACTCCAGCTGCTTCTCGACGAGTTCAAGGCACTCCCGCTCACGCTGCGTGAGCTTCCTGGCGGGGTTATTCTCAAACGGAGACGGTGGAACTGTCGGCAATGCCATGTAATCCGCTCTCGACTTGGACCGGAGTCTAAGCCAAGGCCACATCACCCGCCATATTTTTCGCCTGAAGACGTTTGCGTACCCTTCTGGGTTGCGACAGCGTCGAATGGTCGCGCTCGCGCTGATTGCCACGCTTGACGAAGCAGCTTTAGGGTTAATGCGCCATTAACCAAGTAGGGCGGGCTTACTCCCATGAACAACGAAATCGCGGGCTCGCGCATCCAGACCAAGATGCACGAATTGGAGCGTATGCTCACCCAGGCCAAGCTGTTGGCCAACTCGATCGAGGCCGACGTTGTCGCCCTGGGCGAAACCATGAACCTGTCGCAGACCTTCACCCAGCACTCGATTGGGTCGATCCAAAAGACCCAGGCCCAGATTGGCGCGGCCCAAGCCGCCGCCGTGTCCACGCACAAGATCCTGGAAGCTTCGCGCGAGAAAATCGGCCTGCGCGTGACCGCCAGCGGCGCCTGGAAGGAAGACACCCTCACCGGCCATGCGACCCAGGAAGCCCTCTCGGCCTGATCATAGTCGCTTTACCACTACAACCCCAAGGTGGGCGTCATGGAGTCCATGCTGCTCGCCTTGGGATATGTGATCGCGCCGGCGACCCTGCTGGTGTGCGCCGTGGCCCTTTGGCAGGGTAGCGGCGCCGAGCGTCACGCCGGCGTGACGATCCTCCTGTCCATACCCCTCCAATGGGGTCTGCTCTGGGCTTTCAAGAGCGCCGGCGTCGATCGCAGCTGGATCGCGCTCTATTGCGACATCATCCTGTCGATCACGATTGGTTTGTCGTTTCTCTGGGCGGCGCTTAGGTACACCTCCACCTGGCTGGGCGCGGCCTTTCTTCTGCAGGGCTTCGAGCTGGCGACGTCGGCCTATGTCATGGGGGTCGATTTCGACTCCCACAGGCGGGCCTATTTCGCCTGCCTGAACCTCATCTCCTTCCTCACCCTACTGACGGTTCTGTTCGCCACCGTCGCCAGGATCCTCGCCAGGCGGCGGGAGACCGCCGCGCGTGCGGACGGCCGCCGGCTCGGCGCTCTTGCTAATGGGACCCGCGATTAAGGTGGGCGCGAACGGCCGCGGCGCTGTTGCCGACCGCGTCGACCGCTTGGCGTAGTTCGTCGGCCGAGACGCCCAGTTCGGCTGTCCAGTAGCGGACTTCGTAATCTTCACCCATGGCGATCCGGCTGCGGTCTTGCGGGCCGCGGTTGGTGGTGTCGTCAGACATGGCGCATCTCCTCGTGACCATGGCTGTGGAAGTCCCGAGATCTTCCATGGGTTCCTGCTGTGTCAGGCGTCCAGGTCAGGATTGACCTCGGCTGCCGTCTTGTCCGTTCGCAGGCGCTTGAACGCCGGCTGGCGCATCTTGCCCGACGATGTGAACTCGGCGATCTCGATGTCGACGACCAGGTGCGGCCGTGCCCAATGGACGTCGGGAATCCGGGCGGGCAGGGGGCCGGACGTGAACGGCGACTGCGGCGTTCTGAGCGTCTCGAGCTTGCGCGCTAGCCCCGGCACGCGCCCGGGATCAACGCTGCCGATGTAGCGAAGGCCGCCGCCCTCGTCGGGAACACCGCACAGGATGCGCCCGAACGCAGGGCCGTCAGCGGTCCAGCCTCCGATCACGGCCTCCGCCGAAGGCCGGCACTTAGCCTTGACCCAGGAATCCGGCCGATCCTTGCCTCCCCGATAGGGCGCATCCAGGCGCTTGGAGACGATTCCTTCCCACTTGAGCTCGCACGCGGCGCGCAGGAGCGCCGCCGGCGGGCCGTTCAAAGGCGTGACCAAGCGGATCGTGTCGGTGATGTGGTCGCCACCCTCCGCGAGTACATGAGCAAGTCGCGCCTTTCGGGTGCTCAGGGGGTAGGGGCGAAGGTCGTTGTCGCGGCCTTCGAACAAGATATCGAAGGCGTAGAAGATGAGAGCATCCGTGTCGCCCCGGGCGATCGCCGAGCGAAGGCTTGAGAAGCTGGGCTCGCCCTTGCCGTCCAGGGCGACCAGTTCGCCGTCCAGGATGCAATCGGGCAACTCGCCGGCAAGCGCCTCAAGCGCTCGAAACTTCGAAGTCCAGTCGAGACCGTTCCGGGTGCTGATCCTTACCCGGCCGCGCTCTGTCCGCACCTGCATCCGGTAGCCGTCGAGTTTGACCTCGTGGATCCATGCGCTTCCTTCGGGGAGCGAGGTGGTCATCTTGGGGTGCTGGAAGGGAACGAAGTCCGGCATGGGGACAGCGGCCCCCTGAACACGTTTGCGCGCAGCCATTTCGCGGCCTCGGGGTTTGAGTCCTGACTCAATGAGGACGCGCGAAGGAGGTTGCGATGGGCGACAAGGCCGTGAGCGGGGACAACAGCAAGGCCGAGGCGGTCGAGGCCGCCAACGACCTGGTCGACCGACTGCAGGACGAGATCGACACCTACGTGAAGCCGACCAGCACGCCCGACCAGCAGCGCGACGCCGTCGAGCAGATGATCGGCGACCTCGAGGCCTCGCCAGAGGTTCGAACCATCCGCGAAGCGGGAGACGAGGATCCTGGCAAGTTCGGCTCGTCGGCCAATCCGGAAGGCAGGGCGCCGCGCCGGGAGTACGACGAGCCGTTGGAGAAGGCCGAGGAGGGCGAGCGAGAGCTGCGGACGGGCGAAGCCGACTTCTCGAAGGAGAGCCACGACCGCGTCACCGGCCCGCTCTTGGACCTGCCCGAAACGTGACCCTCGCGCCCGGTTAGCCGACCGGTTTGGCCCCCGGCGTCCCGCACTTGGCGAACTTGCCCTTGGCGTCCTTGCACTTGGTCGGCTTGGCCGGCGCGGCCGCCGGCGGGCACTTGATGAACTTGCCCTTGGCGTCGCGGCACGGAGCGGCCGCGAAGCTCGCGCTGGCCGACGAGAGAGCGATGGCCAGGCTGGCGGCCAGGATGGTGATCTTGCGCATGGGTCCCTCCTTGCGAACGGCGGATGATCCGGCCGCGCCTGTGGCGCTTTGAAGGCGAAGGTCTAGAGCAACAAAAGAAATCGCTCTAGCCAGGCCGCATGACACTCGACGACATCGACAATTTGCTCGACCTCATGGCCAAGGAGGCGGCCGACAAGGGCGATGACGCCTTTCTGCCGGCGGCGGTCAGCATGTCGACCGACAGCTACTTCCGCCTCCCGCTCGGCGCGGCTCGCTGCACGAACATCATTCACGGCATCCGCTATCGCGGTGTCCAGATTCTTGTCGCCAGAGCGCGTGAGGATAAATTGATCAACCGGGCCGAGGATGATGGCCGTGGCGAGCCCTACTTCGAGCTAGAGCCCAAAGCGTCGTGACCGGGTCGGTGAACGTGCTAGATCGGCGCAGGGAGGCCGATCATGGTGATGTCTAACAGCAGCGCGCAAAGCCCTCAGATGCTGGTCTGGCGGATGCGGATGGCGGCGTTGGAGACGGATCTCCGCAAGCTCACCGACGAGATGATAGCGCATGGCGACACCCCCTCCGAAGAACTCGACGAACGCGCGTCGAAACTGCGGTTCGCGATCGACCAGCTGATGCGCGAATGTCCCGACCCGCGGATTCGAGAGAGCAACACGGCAGGCCCGCGAGATCGCCGCGATCTCCTTGTTCAGCAGGTTCGCCTCTTCGAGAAGATGGTCGAGCTGACCGAGAAGGCGAAGTCCTACGAGGATGCTGGTCAGCCGCGCCCAGACTGGCTCGAGCGCGATATCGACAACTACTACGGACAGCTCCTCGATAACTTCAAGGCGCTTGACCAGGCCCCGTCTCCGTTGATGAGGCGGCCGTAGGAAAGCGCGTCAGTGGCGGGTAGGCGTTTCGCGTCTCGCGCTTTCGGCGATGCTGGCCGCAGCGCGCTGGCTTGTCTCCGCGATCTGGCGACCCGCGTCAGGGTCCTCCAGGGTCTCGGCGTCTGGCCTGTACTTCAGCCGCCACTTCTGACGCAGCGGCTTGGCCTTGGCCTGGTCGTCGAAGACCGTGACCCAGAGCGTTCCTTCCTTGAGCACCGGAATGATCAGCGGGAAGGCCGCGCCCGCCTCCGCGTGGCCGGCCGGCGCAGAGAACGGAAAGTCCTGCTTCAAGCCCTCGCACTCGACGAGGATCCGGCCCGAGGTCGGTTTGCGATCCAGTTCGATCTGCAGGGAGAGCCAGGCCTGGACCACGCCTGGGCGGCTGTCGGCCGAAATCTCGCCGCCTATGAGGCCGATCAGGTCGGTGCGGCCATCATCGTGTGAGACGACCTTGGCGCAGAATAGGGCCGAACGTAGGGCTGTGATCATAGAAGCGTGCCCTCGGCCTCTTTCGGCGGATCCTGCTTCACGCCGAAGCCGCGATTGACGATCACTAGGGCGTCGTCGGGAAGTGGCCGCTGCAGGGCCTTGGCCTCGTCCCACGGCGCGCGCATCCAGACGTCGCGCTCTTCGGCCGTGGTCAGGATCACCGGCATGGCCTTGTCGTGGAAGCCCGCGACCAAGGCGTTGGCGTTCGTCGTGAGGAAGGCGAAGAGGTCGAGTGTTTCTTCACCGACGCTCTTCTTGCGCACCGATGTCCACGCGCGGATCTCGAGGCCCGCGAAGAAGGTGAGCGGGCGATCGGGTCCAAGCGCGAACCAGATGTTTTCGCCGTTGAGCTTGTTGACTTGGTTCGGCTCGGCGAAGGAGGTGAGTGGGACCAGGCAGCGATGTTGCGGTCCCAACCATCGCTTCCAGTGGGAGCTGTTGGTGTTGCGGACATTCGTCGTGCCCCCGTCCGGCTCGAGCCGGAGCATTTCCTTGAACTGTGCGTCGTCGATGGCCTGGCCCTTGGCGCGCAGCTTGTCGACCCGCTTCTCCGTCGCGTCCAGGAGCGCCTTCGACGACGAGGGCAGGCCCCAGCGCACCATCACGAGTTCATCGCCCGCGCCGTCGGCCGCGTGGCGCACAATCGGAGCCATCTGGTCTGGGAAGATGCCAGGCAGTGACGGCATGTTGCCGACGCGGTCCATGGCGCGCGTGGCGGCGAGGATCTCGGCCTGGCCGCGGCGTTGGCTATAGAGGTTGCAGATGTGGACGGCCCCCCGCTTGCAGTGAACGCGTAGACTATCTGACCTAATCGCTTGCTATCAGATGTCCGGCCTGTTTGCGCGAGGAAACCTCGCTGGCCAAGATGGTGTTCGCTACTCGC
>NZ_PEGF01000004.1 GCF_002742635.1 Caulobacter sp. X
AAACGATTTGACACGGAAAACGAGGTTGGATAGATAGCCGCCTCCGCCGACACCGGGCGCTAAACGGTGGGGCCGCTGAGGCGGTTCGGGTCTTTGACATTGTTGATTTGGAAAGAGAAACGCAGGCGGCGGCGCTCTGGCGGTTCACTCTACGGAGTGGATCATTTGGCGCTGACGTAATGCGGTCTCTTGAAGACACCATTTATACGCCGGTCGGTTCTTCGGAGCTGGTCGGAGTGTGATGGGAACTCGTCAAGATACTATGCAAACCAGAACGCGGACTGAGGTTTTCCCCTCGGTCTAAATACTGGAGTCAATGTCAACTCAACCTGAGAGTTTGATCCTGGCTCAGAGCGAACGCTGGCGGCAGGCCTAACACATGCAAGTCGAACGGATCCTTCGGGATTAGTGGCGGACGGGTGAGTAACACGTGGGAACGTGCCCTTTGGTTCGGAACAACTCAGGGAAACTTGAGCTAATACCGGATGTGCCCTTCGGGGGAAAGATTTATCGCCATTGGAGCGGCCCGCGTCTGATTAGCTAGTTGGTGGGGTAAAGGCCCACCAAGGCGACGATCAGTAGCTGGTCTGAGAGGATGATCAGCCACATTGGGACTGAGACACGGCCCAAACTCCTACGGGAGGCAGCAGTGGGGAATCTTGCGCAATGGGCGAAAGCCTGACGCAGCCATGCCGCGTGAATGATGAAGGTCTTAGGATTGTAAAATTCTTTCACCGGGGACGATAATGACGGTACCCGGAGAAGAAGCCCCGGCTAACTTCGTGCCAGCAGCCGCGGTAATACGAAGGGGGCTAGCGTTGCTCGGAATTACTGGGCGTAAAGGGAGCGTAGGCGGACTGTTTAGTCAGAGGTGAAAGCCCAGGGCTCAACCTTGGAATTGCCTTTGATACTGGCAGTCTTGAGTACGGAAGAGGTATGTGGAACTCCGAGTGTAGAGGTGAAATTCGTAGATATTCGGAAGAACACCAGTGGCGAAGGCGACATACTGGTCCGTTACTGACGCTGAGGCTCGAAAGCGTGGGGAGCAAACAGGATTAGATACCCTGGTAGTCCACGCCGTAAACGATGAGTGCTAGTTGTCGGCATGCATGCATGTCGGTGACGCAGCTAACGCATTAAGCACTCCGCCTGGGGAGTACGGTCGCAAGATTAAAACTCAAAGGAATTGACGGGGGCCCGCACAAGCGGTGGAGCATGTGGTTTAATTCGAAGCAACGCGCAGAACCTTACCACCTTTTGACATGCCTGGACCGCCACAGAGATGTGGTTTTCCCTTCGGGGACTGGGACACAGGTGCTGCATGGCTGTCGTCAGCTCGTGTCGTGAGATGTTGGGTTAAGTCCCGCAACGAGCGCAACCCTCGTGATTAGTTGCCATCAGGTTTGGCTGGGCACTCTAATCATACTGCCGGAGTTAATCCGGAGGAAGGCGGGGATGACGTCAAGTCCTCATGGCCCTTACAAGGTGGGCTACACACGTGCTACAATGGCGACTACAGAGGGCTGCAATCCCGCGAGGGGGAGCCAATCCCTAAAAGTCGTCTCAGTTCGGATTGTTCTCTGCAACTCGAGAGCATGAAGTTGGAATCGCTAGTAATCGCGGATCAGCATGCCGCGGTGAATACGTTCCCGGGCCTTGTACACACCGCCCGTCACACCATGGGAGTTGGCTTTACCCGAAGGCGCTGCGCTAACCGCAAGGAGGCAGGCGACCACGGTAGGGTCAGCGACTGGGGTGAAGTCGTAACAAGGTAGCCGTAGGGGAACCTGCGGCTGGATCACCTCCTTTCTAAGGATGCTTCTCCAGCTTCTCACGAAGCTATTGAAGCTCCAGACACGGTGCGCTTGACGCACCACAAAGAGCGGATCGCCGCCGTCTTCGTTTCTCTTTCCACTCACTTTGATCGAACGAGATCAAGGTGCGATCGCGAGCCCGGAGCGGATGCCCCGAAGGCCGTCATAGGCCTGTAGCTCAGGTGGTTAGAGCGTACGCCTGATAAGCGTAAGGTCGGCAGTTCGAGTCTGCCCAGGCCTACCACTCTTCTCCTGAACTTCGGATCACGACCAGCTCTCCTGGCTAACCCAGATCTCTTGAAAGAGAGGGGCCATAGCTCAGTTGGTAGAGCGCCTGCTTTGCAAGCAGGATGTCGTCGGTTCGAATCCGTCTGGCTCCACCATTTTGGTTCGCTGTCCTCGCTACCGCTTCGCTGCTTGAGCGAGGCCAGCTGGTAGGACCGCCGAGATGGCTATCTCGCGATTGGATGACAAGTTTGCAGCAGCGCCTGGCGCTGATGCGAAATGACATTGTGAAGGCAGGGTTCTCCCGCCGACCGCAGCTCACCCCTGGGATGCGGATCCGGTTTAAGGGCGGACTTAAGAAGACATCATTGTCTGACTAAAGGTAGAGCTCATGCTCAGGCCTCCCCGCGCGATGCGGCGAGGGCTGATTTAAGCATGGGTTTTGCTGAGAACGATCAAGCGCATAAGGGCTTCTGACGGATGCCTTGGCATTGAGAGGCGATGAAGGACGTGGCACGCTGCGATAAGAGCCGGGGAGGCGCGAGCACCCTTTGATCCGGCTATCTCCGAATGGGGAAACCCACCTTTATGGTCACCCGACTTTGCTTTGCCTTCGGGCAAGGCGACGATCGGTTGATCAGACAAGGTATAATGACCTGAATACATAGGGTTCATTAAGCAAACCCGGGGAACTGAAACATCTCAGTACCCGGAGGAAAGGACATCAACCGAGACTCCCGTAGTAGTGGCGAGCGAACCGGGACCAGGCCAGTGCTGTCGTGACATAAAGCTGAAGGATCTGGGAAGGTCCGCCATAGTGGGTGATAGCCCCGTAAGCGTCAAATAGCGACAGACTCGAGTAGGGCGGGACACGTGAAATCCTGTCTGAACATGGGGGGACCACCCTCCAAGCCTAAGTACTCCTCAATGACCGATAGCGAACAAGTACCGTGAGGGAAAGGTGAAAAGCACCCCGACAAGGGGAGTGAAACAGAACCTGAAATCGGAAGCCTACAAGCAGTCGGAGCCACCGCGCGTGGTGACGGCGTACCTTTTGTATAATGGGTCAGCGACTTCATGTGCCGTGCAAGCTTAAGCCGTTAGGTGTAGGCGCAGCGAAAGCGAGTCTGAATAGGGCGAATAAGTACGTCGCATGACGACCCGAAACCAGGTGATCTATCCATGAGCAGGTTGAAGGTAAGGTAACACTTACTGGAGGACCGAACCGGTGAATGTTGAAAAATTCTCGGATGACTTGTGGATAGGGGTGAAAGGCCAATCAAACCTGGACATAGCTGGTTCTCCGCGAAAACTATTTAGGTAGTGCCTCGGACGTATTCCTTGGGGGGTAGAGCACTGAATGGATGCGGGCGGCGCGAGCTGTACCAATTCTAATCAAACTCCGAATACCCAAGAGAACTATCCGGGAGACACACGGCGGGTGCTAACGTCCGTCGTGAAAAGGGAAACAACCCTAACCATCATCTAAGGCCCCCAAGTTCTGGCTAAGTGGGAAACGATGTGGGTTTGCTTTGACAACCAGGATGTTGGCTTAGAAGCAGCCATCATTTAAAGAAAGCGTAACAGCTCACTGGTCAAGCGAACCTGCGCGGAAAATGTAACGGGGCTCAAGCCAGACGCCGAAGGTATGGGTGTGCGTAAGCACGCGGTAGCGGAGCGTTCCGTAAGCCGGTGAAGGTGAGGCGTGAGCCTTGCTGGAGGTATCGGAAGTGAGAATGCTGACATGAGTAGCGATAAAGAGGGTGAGAGACCCTCTCGCCGAAAGCCCAAGGGTTCCTGCGTAAAGCTAATCTGCGCAGGGTTAGTCGGCCCCTAAGGCGAGGCCGAAAGGCGTAGTCGATGGGAATCAGGTGAATATTCCTGAACCAGTTGGAAGTGACGGATCTGGTAAATTGTCAGGGCTTATTGGATTGCTCCTGGCAGTGAACAGGTCCCTGGAAATAACTCCAACGGAGACCGTACCCGAAACCGACACAGGTGGGCAGGTAGAGTATACCAAGGCGCTTGAGAGAACTATGCTGAAGGAACTCGGCAAATTGCACGCGTAACTTCGGGATAAGCGTGACTCTTCATTGGGCAACCAGTAAAGAGTGGCACAAGCCAGGGGGTAGCGACTGTTTATCAAAAACACAGGGCTCTGCGAAGCCGCAAGGCGACGTATAGGGTCTGACGCCTGCCCGGTGCCTGAAGGTTAAAAGGAGGGGTGCAAGCTCTGAATTGAAGCCCAGGTAAACGGCGGCCGTAACTATAACGGTCCTAAGGTAGCGAAATTCCTTGTCGGGTAAGTTCCGACCTGCACGAATGGCGTAACGACTTCCCCACTGTCTCCAGCATAGGCTCAGCGAAATTGAATTCCCCGTGAAGATGCGGGGTTCCCGCGGTCAGACGGAAAGACCCTATGAACCTTTACTGCAGCTTCGCCTTGGCGTTAGCAGCAACATGTGTAGGATAGGTGGGAGACTATGAAGCAGGGGCGCCAGTTCCTGTGGAGCCATCCTTGAAATACCACCCTTATTGTTGCTGACGTCTAACCGCGGCCCGTTATCCGGGTCCGGGACATGGCGTGGCGGGCAGTTTGACTGGGGCGGTCGCCTCCCAAAGTGTAACGGAGGCGCGCGATGGTGGGCTCAGACCGGTCGGAAATCGGTCGTCGAGTGCAATGGCATAAGCCCGCCTGACTGCGAGACTGACAAGTCGAGCAGAGACGAAAGTCGGCCATAGTGATCCGGTGGTCCTGCGTGGAAGGGCCATCGCTCAACGAATAAAAGGTACTCTAGGGATAACAGGCTGATTTTGCCCAAGAGTCCATATCGACGGCAAAGTTTGGCACCTCGATGTCGGCTCATCACATCCTGGGGCTGGAGCAGGTCCCAAGGGTTCGGCTGTTCGCCGATTAAAGTGGTACGTGAGCTGGGTTCAGAACGTCGTGAGACAGTTTGGTCCCTATCTGCCGTGGGTGTACGAGACTTGAGAGGATCTGTCCCTAGTACGAGAGGACCGGGATGGACACACCTCTGGTGGACCTGTCATGGCGCCAGCTGTGCAGCAGGGTAGCTAAGTGTGGAATAGATAACCGCTGAAAGCATCTAAGCGGGAAACTAACCTCAAAACAAGGTCTCGCTGAGAGCCGTGGAAGACCACCACGTTGATAGGCCGGGTGTGGAAGTGCGGCGACGCATGGAGCTTACCGGTACTAATAGCTCGATAGGCTTGATCGTTCTTCAGTCAAACCCATGCACAAAGCATGGCTCTACTTCAGACACTGATGTCTTCTTCACAATCATCGCTCCAGCAATGGAGCGACTGATATCCTTTTCGCTGACCTGGTGGCTTTGCCGGGGGTTCCCCACCCGATCCCATTCCGAACTCGGTCGTTAAGTCCCCCTGGGCCAATGGTACTTCGTCTCAAGGCGCGGGAGAGTAGGTCGCCGCCAGGTCCGCCAAAAGGATATCAAACCAAAGTCCACGAACCCTCCCTCACAATACAAAACACCCTGACGCGGGGTGGAGCAGCCCGGTAGCTCGTCAGGCTCATAACCTGAAGGTCACAGGTTCAAATCCTGTCCCCGCACCCAAGGGTC
>NZ_PEGF01000005.1 GCF_002742635.1 Caulobacter sp. X
TGCATACGGCTTTTTGCCCGCTTTTAAGCTGTTTTGGTTTTTTATTGCGAGTCATTTTTTAAATTCAAAATAATTTATTTTATTTTCATTGCCTTATAAATCAGCAACGAGTTGCGAAAGGTGTGCCATTTCTCCTTAAGCGGAGTCGGGGTCAAGGAGGAACGCAGGAGCGTAGCGACGAGTAGTCCTTGACGCTGACGCAGCGACCCAGCCTAGGTCGATGGGTGGTTTGTAGCGCAGCGTAAAACCACCCTCGAGCCACATGGCGGCGAATGGCTTCCCCGTAGGGGAACGGGAAGGGGAAATCAAAAACGCGCCGTAGGCGCAATTCCTGAGCGATAGAGAACGTCTTTTTTTCTTGTGGTAGGTTTGATTAAAGAAAATGGATTGTGTTTTAAATCGCAATTTTTGAGGTTTTGAAATACATGCAGTGGGTGCAACAGGATTCTGCTGTAATGTTGTAAGGAATTACAAGTTGTTGAGATTAATTCTGCAGCACCCAAAATAAGTATAGCTAATAACACAATAACTAGGTTATTCAACCCCTTCATCTCTTGCGCTCTTTATATCATTGTTCGCTCCAAAGTGAACCGCTTTGCCTTCATGTTGTTGTCGCTAAAGAACAAAAAAACCTCTTTAAAATATGCAAAACACAGCGTTAAAGCCTATACTCAAAGTGAATGAACATGACATAGTAAATCCTGATACAACTTGTGGAATGGCGACTCTGGTCGCCATTTTTTTTATAAATTATGTTTTTTCAAAATCCGATCGCAAAATTTGAGTTTTAGTAAGGAAAGAATATATTGTTCAATTTTTATACTAAAATTAGTGTAGGTTGAGCGGTAGCAAAAAACCTATTCTTTTTTTTTGATTTTCGAGGAGTTGTATCATGAAAACCTCATCATCCCCAAAACTTATTGTAACTACTGTATTCTTAGCATCTTCTTTGATTGCAACGTCGGCATCGGCAATGGCATATGCAACGGCAGAGCAAGGAGCGATTGCTACTACAGCTAAAGCTAGAATTTCATATGAAAATGATCGACCGTACGCTTTGTCAAATCATCACCCAGGATTACTAAGATCAATTTTCTCTTTCCTTTTTGGACACGAAAGATATCGCCCGCGAAATCAAGGAGAGTATCGCTATGCGCTAAATTCTGGAATGGAGCATCAATTCAGGGGGGCTCGTAAATTTGATTATGGAAAATGGAGTGGTATGAAGAAGCAAGCAGCAACGGGAGTAATTAGCCAATATGCTCCTGCTAGAAAGTATCTTACTTCCGCAAAAGCAGCGGCATCAGGAATAAATCCCACAGAAGGCTATCTATTGCAAAAAAAAGGAGCATATCCCCATGTGGTAAATTTTGGAATGGAACATCAATTTAAGGGTGTACGTGAACTTGGTTATGGAAAATTTGCTGTCATGAAGGAACAAACTGCGAACCTTGGACTCGCAGGTTTTCAAAAAATGCGAGTTAATCGTTTTGGTGCAACTGGAATTGGTCGATTGGCTACCCATTTGAGTGGTTGTCACACGGGTATTTTTGGTAATCGCATTGGAAGGACTTTAGTTAAATAATGACATCAATTATACCTTGATACTTTTTTAGATATTATTGAATGGCGATTAAAATCGCCATTTTTATTTAAAAAACGTTGGCAAAAGTCAACGTATAAGCGCGCACTTCATTCGCCAGTGCGGCTTGTAATTTTTCTTTAATCAACATTGTTTCTCTTCTTTCACTTATCGGCTCTGAATACTTACGAATTTTTGTTGTTTCTTTCTTGGAATATAAAAGAAAGGCCAATAATAACCCTTCCTTTTTTTACTACATCCCATTCAACACACAGATCTGTATTCAAATTTATTTCATTTATTGATGGAGTTATTATTCTTTTTTTAAAATCAAAAAATCGAGGATATTCTTTTGTTATCTCAAATAAATCCCTTAGTTTTTCTAAAGATATATAACGTTCGCCTGTTTTAATAAATTGAATAAGAAGCTCGTAGAATCTAATTGAATATGCCGTTTTTAATTGACTAACCTGCTTAAGTTCGTAAGTAGTAAATTGTTGATGTAGTAACGTAAGATAAGGAACAATGTATCGAGAAAAGCTAAGAGTAACTTTGGCTTCACCGTCCCAATATTTTACAGCGTCAACCCAGCGAAATCTGCCCCTAGTTTTGGCTAGTTTATCAAAGGTTTTAATATCGCGCTCATATAACCGAGAGGCCGCATCTTCTAAAATTTCATAAGATTGATTTAAAGAGACGTTGAACATTTTAGAAAAGCCTGTAGCGGTAATAACAAAATCATTATCTTTAGGAAGAGGTTTTCTGCTGTCAAGTTGAGAAATAAAAATAAGAATAAGTCGCTGTTCGTTTAAAGTTAATTTATAGCCAGCCTCAACAAGATGATTAGATTTTGTTACAAGTACATTATCCATAACATAGCCACACTGTTTTTGTCGTTTAAACGACTTTTAACATATTATTTCGTTAAAATAAATAAGACGACAGTTAAAATATTTGTCGTCCTATCCTGTGGATAGGACACGGAATCTGTCGTCTTTAAACACGGAATCTGTCGTCTTTAAACACGGAATCTGTCGTCTTTAAACACGGAATCTGTCGTCAACGATGCTCTATAACCCTTACTGGTAGCGGGTTTCCGAGCCTTTAAAAACAAGAATAAAAACAAGAAAAAACAAGATTAAACATTTTCAGCTGTGGAAAACTATTTTTACAAATCTTAAATAAGGACTTCGCGGCCGCTCAGAATTTAATTAAAAAGGCATCGCCTAACGGCTCAGGAATGCGTCTAGCGACGCGATTTGATCTCCCCTTCCCGTTCCCCTGCGGGGAAGCCATTCGCCGCCATGTGGCTCGAGGGTGGTCTTACGCTGCGCTACAAACCACCCATCGTCATAGGCTGGGTCGCTGCAGCAACAATCAAGGGCTTTCGCGGCATATCCTCAGTCGCTATGCTCCTTCCGGTATTCCACGTTCC
>NZ_PEGF01000006.1 GCF_002742635.1 Caulobacter sp. X
TGCATACGGCTTTTTGCCCGCTTTTAAGCTGTTTTGGTTTTTTATTGCGAGTCATTTTTTAAATTCAAAATAATTTATTTTATTTTCATTGCCTTATAAATCAGCAACGAGTTGCGAAAGGTGTGCCCTATCTCCTCTAAGCGGAGTCGGGGTCAAGGAGGAACGCAGGAGCGTTAGCGACGAGTAGTCCTTGACGCTGACGCAGCGACCCACGCTCTGGCTTGGGGTGGTTGTAGCGCAGCGTAAGCCACCCTCGAGCCTCATGGCGGCGAATGGCTTCCCCGATAGGGGAACGGGAAGGGGAGATCAAAACGCGTCGTTAGACGCATTCCTGAGCCGTTAGGCGATGCCTTTGAGGTTTAAGTATCTAAGTTGCTAAGTCAAATACGATCGTTGTTTAAAACGCAAATTTGGAGGTTTAAGTTTTATGGTGGGTGCCACAGAGCTTTCAGCAATGAAACCAAGGAATGAAGTTTACGTGTTACCGAAGTTGATTCTGTGCACCCAGGAAAAGTATAGCTAAATTTGGGCTGTCAATGAACTAAGCAAGTTGCTCTACTTCCTCAGCACGCATGCCTTTTGCATCTTTTATCGCTTTAAAGATCACCCTTTGGCCTTCACTGAGATTTTTATAACCATCGTGCTTAATGGCGCTGAAATGAACGAAGTAATCTTTGTTGTGACTGGCAATAAAACCAAATCCTTTGTCTTTGCTAAACCACTTCACCGTCCCTTGTTGTTTTTCAGACATATTTTCTCCTATTTTTCTGGATAAAAGTTTTTATTAAGCGTTTTTTCCAAAGAAAAAGGGCATTTTTCCTGGAATATAGATTTATTTACTCCCATTTCTGTAGCAGCCCAAAGAATTGCTTTTCGATAAGCTCGTTCTAGTTTCTCTTCAATTTCGTGCTTTAAGCTTGGGCTTTCCTCAAATAGCTCTAATACTTCATCCCTTTGTTCCTCAATGGTGTATTTCCAGCTATTACTCTGTCTTTCGGGTTGAAATTGCCATTTCAGCAAATGAGCTAGCAAAACAGCTAATCGACTAATTAATTCTCTTTTTTCGCTTTTACCCATACTTTCAATTTCCTCAGCAATATGCTCAACATCTATCTCGGAAAATTTTCCCTCCCTTAATAGTTTTGCGTTATGCGTTGTCCAAGCATAAAAATCTTTTTCATATTCTTTCGTTATGCTTTTGGGCATTTTATTCTCCAAATAAAGCGTTATTTTTGAAGTGTAGTGTTAGCTAAAAGTAAAAATAAATTCTGTCTTTGTTTTTTTATTTTTTGATCAAAAAGCCATGGTTTATTTTGCTCATAAATCTTAATATCTTCTTCATGAAAAACTCTAATTTTACCTCTAGAAACGATAGCATATGGTTTTGGAAATTCTTTCGTTTTAACCAGTTTATGAATCCCTGCTTTTGTGTAATTCCAGCGATCACAAAGATCGCTAATTGATAATAAATTCACAATCAAAATTTCTTCAATATTTGTTTTAAAATTCACTATCTCACGCGCGTTGACGATAGTCAACGTATAAGCGCGCTCTTCATTTGCCAGTGCGGCTTTTTCGATTTAATGTCAAAGTTAATTAAATGTGATTTGTATTTGCTTATCAATATCAGACTGAACCAGATTTTCCTCTTTTCCTATTTCTTGGATGGTTTTCTTTCGGTATTCATGAATAAAAGTTAATCTATTGCCGTTAAAAAATAGATTTGGATTAAACCAGAACATATTTGGTTTGGTACTCTCGGCTAAAAAACCTTTTTGAATTAATTCGCTAAGGGCTCTGTGAAAAGACGCTCTTGATGATTTTATATGGTTTTCTGAAAAGTACTCTTCGGCCCCTACCCAGGCTAAATAGACTGCGTCAGCGTTTGGTGTTTTTTGTAATTCAGTTATTAAATATTGCAAGACCCTTTGAGCTGTTGGTTTCAAATCAAAAATTGCTTTTATATTCTTTGTGTAAATTTTTACAAATTCATTTTCATCAATTTCTTTTACAACGTGAATTCCGCTATGAGAAATGCTTTCCCCTTCAACATTTATGTGCTTCCCTCCGGAAATTTTAACCATTTTAGACCCTATTTTTATCTCTGTTTTTTGCCAAAATGGATTTTCTGGGTAAGCCAATACATTTTTCCTTTTTCCTGGGATAGGTTCTTTTTTCATTTTATCTCCTTTGCTGTCTCATTTCATTGGTTTTTTTTGAGACTGTTTGCGTCATTCCGTGATACTATTTGTCTCAAAAAAACATGGTAATTTGATTCGGTCTCATTTTCAACTTCTTTTTTGAAACAAACAGTCGCATGAGCTGTGAGACTGTTTGTCTCACGGCGTGACATGGTGGGGGTTGATTTTACTGGGTTAAATGGCATTTCTCTTCTTAATTCTTCAGTAGGGCTAATTTTTAAACAAATAAGGACTTCGCTATCGCTCAGAAAATATTTAAACAAAAACACAAAATTAAAGGCATCGCCTAACGGCTCAGGAATGCGTCTAACGACGCGTTTTGATCTCCCCTTCCCGTTCCCCTGTCGGGGAAGCCATTCGCCGCCATGTGGCTCGAGGGTGGTCTTACGCTGCGCTACAAACCACCCATCGTCATAGGCTGGGTCGCTGCAGCAACAATCAAGGGCTTTCGCGGCATATCCTCAGTCGCTATGCTCCTTCCGGTATTCCACGTTCC
>NZ_PEGF01000007.1 GCF_002742635.1 Caulobacter sp. X
CGTCTGCTGCGACACCGAAGAGCACGTTCTGGCCGAGATCCATCGCATCGACGCGCTGAAGATCAAGGGCCTGGGACCGGCGGTCGCCAACATCCTCTATTTCCTGCACCCGACCATCGCCCCGCCGTTCAACACCGCCATTGTCCGGGGCTACAACGCCCTGACCGGGGCCAATGTGAAGCTGGGGCGCTGGGACCAGTACCTGGCCATGCGCCAAGGCCTGATCGCCTTCAACCAGCGCCATCGCGACCTGCTATCCAACGACCTGGGCGCGGTCGCCGCTTTCTGCTTCGATCTGGGCATGGGCCTCTATGCGCCGCCGCCGCGCGCCGACGACGAAGCAGCCCGCCAGGCCTTCGTCGCCGACCTGGCCAAGGTCCGCTCGCAAGCCGCCACCTCGACGCCGGCCGAAGCCGACGACCGGACCCATACCCAGATCCAGGGCTGGTTGCGCGATCTGGGGCTGGCGCTGGGCTATCAGGTCTGGATCGCTCAGAACGATCGCGGCCGCGCCTATGGGACGGGCCGGCTGGGCGACCAATGCCTGCCAAGGCTTCCGGCCGAGCTTGAGGGCCGCCCCGGCGCCGAGGCGGTGCGCCTGATCGACGTGCTATGGCTGGACGCGGCCGGCGCTATCGTCGCCCCCTTCGAGGTCGAGCACACCACGTCGATCTATTCGGGTATCGTGCGGATGCTGGACCTAGCCCTAGGCGGAGAGACCAGCGGCCTGCACAGCCTGTTCCTGGTCGCGCCCGACAAGCGTGAGACCGATGTCCGCGCCCAGATCGCCCGGCCCGCCTTCAGCCGCATCGCCGATCTCAGCGTCCGCTACCTGCCCTACAGCGCCCTGGAGAAGCATCGCGACGCCATCGGCCAGTTCGGCGCGGGGATCGCCGCCCTGGAGAAGGTGTCCCACCGCCTCACCTGATCGGCGCCGACCGGTCGAGGGCCAGATCCTTGCCTAGCAGCTTGCGCGCCCGATAGACTCGGGTCTCGATCGTCTTGACCGAGACCTTCAGGACGTCGGCGGCCTCCTGCTGGCTCATGCCTTCGAAGGCCGTCAGCAGCAGCGCCGCCTTCAGCGCCGAGGGCAGCCTGGCGATGGCGCGGCCCAGGCGCGCGGCCGCCTCGTCCTGCAGCACGCCGGTTTCGGCGCTGGCGGCCGGATCGGGGGTCGCCAGCGCCTCTGCGTCGTCCAGGCCGCGCGCGCCGAACACCAGCCTGCGCACCATCATGCGCCGTCTGCGGTCGCGAGCCTTGTTGATGGCGATGGTGCGCAGCCAGGCGCCGAACGAGCGGTCGGGATCGTAGCGCTTCAGCGCGCCCCAGGCGGCGATGAAGGCCTCATGCACCGCCTCATAAGCCTCATCGGCGTCGTCGGTGTAACGGCGCAGCAGACGATAGAGCCGCTCCTTGTGGCGGCGCACCAGGACGGCGAAGGCCTGATCGTCGCCAGCCGCCGCCCGTTCGGCGAGTGCGTTGTCGGACGCTTGGCTGTCCACGGTCAGCGCGCATCTTCGGTCAGGGATCGCACGACGGCCTGATCGAACCGGGCGGCTTGCTGGGGTGTCAGCTCCCGGCGCATGCCCACCGTGTGGACGATGGTTTCCTTCTGCAGCGCCCCCATGGCCTCATGCACCCGGTCGATCGCCCGCTGTACCTTGGGGGTATAGGCGTGCGTCTCCTGGATGGCCTGGGCCAGCTCGATATTGGCCGTGCGCATCTCCGCTTCGAGCTTCAGTCGGCGGGTTTCGTGATCGCTTTCGATGTCGGCGATGCGCTGCTTCTGAGCGGCGCTGAGACGCAGTCCGTGATGAACCAGCTCATGAAGCGCCGGTGGACGCGCGCCCAGGGTGATCAGCTGCGCGCCGGTCCACACGCCCAGCAAGGCCACGACCAGCGACAGGCACAAGGTCAGGGCCGTGCTGCGGACCATGCCCACTAACGCCCCTCCAGCAGGCTGGACGGGGCCAGCCGCGCCGCGCTCGCGAACAGACCGTAGTCGCGTTGAGGCTCGACCGTGGAGGCGGCCAGGGCGCTGCCAGCGGTCAGGCCCATGGCCAGGGCCAGCACTACCGAGGCGATCTGGACGGGGGCCATGGCCGCCTGGACCAGAGCCTCACGCCGCAACGCGGCGATCCCCCGGCCGACTTCGGCCTCCAGGCCGTCCAGCGACCTGTCGGCCGGGCGGGCCGCCAGGCGCCCGATCAGCTCATCCAAAGGCTCGGTCATGTGCAGGATCCTTCAAGCTCTCCCCAAAGCGGATACGCGTCAGGGCGGCGCGCCCCCTGCGACGCTTGCGCGATCTTCAGAAGCTCGGGTCGAGACCCTTGCCGGGTGGACGGCTAACGGCGGTTCGGGAGCGGTGTCGGCGAGGATGTCGGCGCGCCCGCGCCCTGGGGCGGCGTCAACCGTCCGACGACCTTGAAGGTAACGCTGGCGGCGACGGGCTGGGCTTCGCCAGGAATCTTGGCGGTGAACTTCAGCGCCCAGGTTCCGTCGGTCGGCAGGTCCGCGCGGAAGGTGTAGACCCCGTAGTCCAGGCTGGGGGCGAAGAAGGCGGGCAAGGCCCCATCCGCCTGC
>NZ_PEGF01000008.1 GCF_002742635.1 Caulobacter sp. X
GAAACTATCCATGATCAACTAAGTCCAGCCAGCCTGGCCTTATCGCTAAAGAAATACAGCAGTCGATATCATGGTGCAATCGGTATGGCTTGGCTAAATCAAGTGGTTGTTAACCGACAAACAATTGTTAGCACCAAATATAAAATGATCCCCTGCACCAATTGAAAATTGATCCCCTAATAACTATGAATAAGGTTTCAACACTCAATGTTGGAGCTAAAAGTGTTAGGAGAACTAGAGATGTTTGAATTACAGATAATGTATAAGCAAGGTTATTCCCTTAAAGAAATTAGTAGAGTGACGGGACATTCTATAAATACGGTAAGAAAATATGCTCGAGATAAAAAAGAAAGGTGCTATATAAGAAGTCAACTCCGCATAAGCAAGCTTGAGGAATACAAGAGTTATTTAACAAAAAGGATTAGAGAAGCAAGCCCTCATTGGTTACCCGCTACAGTTTTATACGACGAAATAAAGTTACGAGGTTATAAAGGAAGAATATCGCTGTTAAGAAGTTATTTATCCACTCTCAAACCCAAATCAAAACCACGAGAATTTATAAGATTTGAAACAGAGCCTGGTGAGCAAATGCAGGTGGACTTCGCTCATTTTAAATTTGAGAAAAAGATATTTTATGCTTTTGTAGCAACGCTTGGCTATTCAAGAATGATATTTGTTCGATTTGTTGAAAACCAAAAAATAGAAACGCTTATTCAATGTCATGAAGATGCCTTTGACTATTTTGGTGGAGTTCCTAAGCATTGTCTTTATGACAATATGAAAACAATAATTTTGAATCGAAATGCATTTGGCTCAGGTAAGCATAGACTCCATCGTACCTTTTATGATTTCGCGAAACATTGTGGCTTTAATCCTATTGTGTGTAAGCCTTATCATCCACAAACTAAAGGCAAAGTAGAAAGAGCCATCTCCTATTTACGTTATAGCTTTTATCACCCATTTATTGCTGGGAAAGATAAAGTGAGTTTGGATGAGTTAAATATATCTGTATTGAACTGGCTTAACCTAACTGCAAATCAAAGGACTCATGCAACAACTAAAACAATACCGATGGAGCGATGGGTTATAGAAAAAACCTATTTATCTTCTTTGGTTCACAATTACTCGACTAATTATGGTTCTGAACGTTTATCTATAACCACCAACACACTAATAATGAAGCATAACACGGTTTCTTTGCAACATAGTTTATCTATTTATGATGCCCTATTTATTGGAGGAGCCTAATATGAACTTACAACATGAACGCCTTGATCATCTTTGTCAGCAATTAGAGCTGAATGGTATTTTACAAAGTTATTCTAATATTGCTCAAAACTCAGCGAATAATAAGGAAACCTATACTGATTTCTTAGAAAAAGTCTTAGAAGAGGAGTGTTCTATTAGACGGTTTAAAGGAAAACAAATGCTATTAAAAACAGCCGGTTTTCCCTATATTAAAACTTTTGAACAGTTTGATTTATCTTACAATCCTGGAATACCTAAAGCGGCGATTAAAGAATTATTCTCCCTTACCTTTGTTGAAAGAAAAGAGAATATCGTGCTACTTGGACCTTCTGGAGTAGGCAAGACGCACATTGCTATTGCACTTGGCTATGCTGCAACCCAAGCTGGAATTAGAGTACGGTTCGTTAGTGCTGCAGACTTACTATTAAATCTAGAAAGTGCAGCAAAGCAAGATAGATTTAAAGATGCTATGCGGAGAGTTGCAGGGCACTCCAAGCTATTAATTATCGATGAGCTAGGATATTTGCCTATTAATAAGATTCAAGCAAATTATTTATTCCAAATTATTGCAAAGAGATATGAAAATAACTCCATTATCATTAGTAGTAATTTAAACTTTGGGCAATGGGATCAAACATTGGCTGAGGACAAAACACTTACCGCAGCTTTATTAGATAGACTATTGCACCATGCTCACGTGCTACATTTTAAAGGAGGAAGTTATCGACTCAAGGATAAAATGAAAGCTGGCTCAATTTTTACTACAGAAGATAAATAATTTTTAAGGGGGGATCAATTTTATTTTGGTGTTTTTAGAGAAAAGGGATCAAGATTAAATTGGTGTTGACATTTGCTCAATGGAAGACTGTTC
>NZ_PEGF01000009.1 GCF_002742635.1 Caulobacter sp. X
AGATCTATTAAATCTTGAACCGCTTTAGTTGGGACAAAGGGGGGAGAAAAATGATAATCTGGTTCGTCTTTTTTAAAACTTTCAAGCTTTTCCTTTAAAGTTCTAATTACCATAGACAATCTAGGTAAATTTTGTGCCGGCATAATTGTAAAGGTTGCTAAATCTCTTGATTGAGTTCCTCGACCAGGATCATCCGGACTCACATTGGGATTAAAAGTTGTTCTAGCTTGATTATAAATAGGATTAGTTCTGAGTGATGGTTCATATTTTGCACAAATTGCATTTATCTCATCTCTATCATTGACCATACTTGCTAACTGCCCCATCATTGAATAAAATTTATTATCTTTATATTTTTTATTCAATGTACTTATCACATCTTCCGGGCTAGTATGTTCATCAATAATTAATGGATACTTGCTATCTAATTCACTATATATTCTCAATAGATTTTGCACTTTGTTAAGGTAATCATCTATTTTCTTTTTTTCAGCAGGCGTTGCTTTACTATTATCTCTTAATGTAATTAGGAGATTTCTCATATGCTTCATATCAGCTGCTCATGTTACGCACATGAACTTGTAGTTTGAATAAAAAGCATTAGAATTCCGTCCTTAATTTTAGGGAGGGAGTTAAATGGATATGCTTGATCTTTATAGTGATTATTTGATTTTCCAAAACAAATATGCGACAGCAACAGGGCTGTCTGATTTGGTTGATGGGGCATTTGCTCATGACAAAGTAACTCGATTTCTTCGTTTTGAGGATTTTGGCTCGAAATCACTGTGGCACTATGTAAAAAAGCCAGTTAGGAGGCAAGAAGAAGTTGGAGGGGTATTGATAGTTGATGATTCCATAGAAGAGAAACCTTATACCGATGAAAATGAAGTGAATTGCTGGCATTATTCTCATGCCAAAGGGACAGTGCTCAAGGGGATTAATATCCTATCGTGCATGATCCGCTATGATGATTTCAGTGTACCTATAGGATATGAGGTGATTAAAAAAGACATCACCTATTGTGATATTAAAACCAGACAAACGAGAAGAAAGTCATCCATAACCAAAAATCAATTATTTCAAAACCTGATTGCCCAAGCGATTACCAATAAAGTGATGTTTGATTATGTCCTTGCGGACAACTGGTTTGGCTCGAAGGCCAATATGGTTCACATCCATAAAGACCTTCAAAAATCGTTTATCATTGGGATTAAATCTAACCGCACGTTAGCTTTATCTGAAAACGATGCCAAAAACGGACGGTACCAACAAGTAAGAGCATTGGAACTTGAAGAGGATGTGGCCCACATAGTCTGGCTTAGAGGCCTAGACTTCCCCGTGAGGCTCCTGAAAAAAGTGTTCAAAAACGAAAACGGTTCAACAGGAATTCTCTATCTTGCTTCTAATGACATGCTTAGTAGCGCTGAACGTCTTTATGAAGTGTACCAGAAACGGTGGCGGATTGAAGAGTACCATAAATCAATTAAGCAAAATGCAAGCTTAACCAAGTCCCCAACTCGAACCGTCAAAACTCAGTGTAATCATATTTACGCTTCTATAATTGCCTATTGCAAGCTGGAAATGTTGAAGATAAAAACTCATTTAAATCACTTTGCCATTAAATACAAATTGATTGTTAGAGCGAACCAGATTGCCTGGCAGGAGCTAAAAAAAATGGCTGCTTAAACTTCATCGTGCGTAACATGAGTAATTGAGAGAGCTGTGTCATGTATTCTGTTCCTGAAGCCGCAGGAACAATACTGATGCCACTAGGACCTGGAAAGATAATGTCATTTAATTGACATACTCCCTGAAATACATGTGACAGATTATATTTAGTAGGTAATCCTAGCATGATGTCAATATTTGCTAAACCTAAATCCGCATCAAGTAACATCACTTTTTTTCCGAGTTGAGACAAACAAACTGCCAAATTAATCGCAATATTACTCTTGCCTACGCCACCTTTTCCAGCTGAAACAGCTATTACTTTAACGGGCTTTGATTGCGATAAATCGTTTAGTCC